>DASZJL010000188.1:0-18589 GCA_035948135.1 Acidimicrobiales bacterium
TACCGGATGGAACGAGATTCGATGGGCGAGGTCCGTGTTCCTGCCCACGCCAAGTGGGGTGCACAAACCCACCGGGCCGTCGAGAACTTTCCAATTTCTGGCATGCGCAAGGAGCGCAGCCTGATTCAGGCGCTCGCCCTCATCAAGGGGGCGGCGGCCACCGTCAACGGCCGTCAGAAGACCGTCGAGAAGGACGTGGCCAAGGCCATCGCCGAGGCGGCAACGGAGGTTGCCGAAGGAACCTGGGACGAGCACTTTCCGATCGACGTCTTTCAGACGGGGTCGGGCACCTCGTCGAACATGAACGCCAACGAGGTCCTCGCCAACCTGGCGTCGGAGAAACTCGGGCGCAAGGTTCACCCCAACGACGACGTCAACGCGTCCCAGTCCTCGAACGACGTCTTCCCCTCCGCCATCCACCTGGCGGCCACCAACGGCATCGTCAACGACCTCATCCCCGCCCTGCAGCAGCTGGCCAAGGCGCTGCGCAAGAAGCAGCGCGAGTTCAAGGACGTCGTGAAGTCAGGCCGCACGCATCTGATGGACGCCACGCCGGTCACCCTCGGCCAGGAGTTCGGTGGCTATGCGGCGGCCGTCGAGCACGGCGTCGAGCGCCTGGAGGCGGTGTTACCCCGGCTGGCCGAGCTGCCCCTCGGCGGCACCGCAACCGGCACCGGCATCAACGCGCCCAAGGGCTTTGCCCGCGCCGTCATCAAGCAGCTGGCCGAGGAGCTCAACCTCCCGCTCACCGAGGCGCGCGACCACTTCGAGGCTCAGGGCGCGCGCGACGCGCTGGTCGAAGCGTCCGGCATGCTGCGCGTGATCGCCGACTCGCTGGTGAAGATCTGCAACGACCTGCGCTGGATGGGAAGCGGCCCGCGCGCCGGCCTGGCCGAGATCCGTATCCCCGACCTGCAGCCGGGCAGTTCGATCATGCCCGGCAAGGTCAACCCCGTCATCCCCGAGGCCGTGATGCAGGTCGCGGCGCAGGTCATCGGCAACGACGCTGCGGTCGCGTTCAGCGGGGCGCTCGGCAACTTCGAGCTGAACGTGATGCTGCCGGTGATGGCGCGCAACCTGCTCGAGTCCATCCGCATCATGGCGGCGGCCTGCCGGGTGTTCGCGACCAAGTGCATCGCCGGCATCGAGGCCGACGTCGAACGCATGCGGTTCTACGCCGAGTCATCGCCGGCCATTGGCACCTCGCTCAACCCCTACATCGGTTACGAAGAGGTGGCCCGCGTCATCAAGAAGGCCATGGCCGAGAACAAGACGCTGCGCGAAGTCATCCTCGAGGAAGGGCTGATGGACGAGGCCGACGTCGACCGTGCCCTCGACGTCGAAGCGATGACGCGGGGCGGGATTCTCTGATTTCGCCGCCGAAGCAAAGCTTCGGCGACGAGCTTGCAAGGTGCCCGGCCGTCGGCCGGGCGCTGTTTTTCGCTCAGCCGGAGAGGCCTTCGGCGTGAGCGGCCGAGGACGCTGGCGCCAAGCGATCCTCTAGGCCGAGAGCGGGGCGCCTTCGAACGGCTGGGGGTCGGTCGACCAGGGGATCGGCGGCTGGGTCCAGCCGAGAACGCGGGAGAGCTCCTCGGTGAGCTTGCGCCAGCCGGCCGGGTCCCAGCCCTCGACGGCGGTGACGACCGAACCGTCCATGCCCAGGTGGACGATGGCTGGCAACGACGAGAGGCCGAAGGCCCGGATGGCGGCGAAGTCGGGGTCGACGAAAGTGAGGACCTCGTCGGCCAGGTCGCCAAGGAACCGGCGGGCGTCGGCGGCGTCGCCCCCCACGAGCCAGGCAACGCGGCAGTCGGCCTCGTCATAGGTGGCGAAGATCCGCATGGTGGTGTCGAGGATCCACCGGCTGCGCTCGTTCCAGGGGTCGAGCGCCACGAAGACGAGGTGGAACATGCTGATCCACGCGTTCACCGAGCTTCCGGCCCCGTTGACAGGCGTCAGCACCAGGTCGAGCGGCGGATTGTTTGCCACGAGGCGAGGAAGATAGCGGGATAACTTCCGCGCATGCTCCTGGCAGACATCACCGGTGGCGCCTTCAAGGTCGTACTTGTCCTCCACCTCCTCACTGTCGTCATCGGGTTCGGCGGAATCACGCTGATCGGTTTCGTCGGCGCGTCCTCGCAGCGGTACCCGGGGCCCGCTGGGCAAGCGGTGTTCGACACGTCGCAACGGCTCGGGAAGGTCGCGGAGTACTTCATCTACGCCGTGCCCGTGTTCGGCATCGCACTTCTCTTCATCAGCACCACGAACGGCAATCACGTGTACTGGTGGGACCAGGCTTGGGTCTCCGCGTCGTTGCTGATCTACATCCTCACCATCGGCTTCGTGCACTCCCTCCACCTGCCGAACCTCAAGAAGATGGGCGAGCTGATGGCCGAGATGAACGCCGCCCCACCGCCCTCCGGTGGACCGCCCCCGCAGGTTGCCGAGCTCCAGGAGCGGGGCAAGCGCGCCGGCCTGTACGGAGCCATCTCGAACCTGGCGTGGGTCGTCGTCCTCATCCTCATGGTCTGGAAGCCAGGGCTCTGATCGGCAGTACCGTTCGGGGGTGATGCACCCCATCGAGCGGCTGCGCATGGTTGCTCGAGCCGCGGGTGAGGGGCCCGCCCTCGTCGCCCAAGAAGCGGCCGGCGCGCTCGTCGCCTTCGGTGACGATCCGGCCGGTCTGGTGACGGCGTGCAGACGCCTGGTCGACCGTCAGCCGACGAGCGGTCCGATCTGGTGGCTGGCGGCTCGGGTCCTGTGCTCCAGCGATCCGACCCAGGAAGCGTGGCGCGCCGTCGAAGAGCTGCAGGACGACCGCACGCCCGAACAGCTGTCGGCCGCCATGCCAGACGGCGCCACCGTGACGCTGGTCGGGTTGGGCGAGCACACCGGTGAGGCGCTCGTTCGCCGGGGCGACCTCGAGGTGCTCCTGGTCGACAACGACACGGTCGAACCCCACCTGATCAGGCGTCTCCAGCGCACCGACACCGTGCTCGACGCCATCCCCGCTTCGGGGGTCGGGGCGGCCGTCGCCAGCAGCGACCTGGTGGTGTTCGAAGTGAGCGCCATGGGTCCCGGCGCCATGGTGGCGCCCACCGGCGCGCGGCCAGCTGCGGCCGTCGCCCGCCACGCCGGTTTGCCGGTCTGGGCTGTGGCCGGCGTCGGCCGGGTGCTGCCGGGCCGCCTGTGGGACGCCCTTGCCGCCCGGCTCGACGAGGACGACGAACCGTGGCTCGCGGCCGAAGAGTTGGTACCCGCCGACCTGGTCGACGTGGTCGTCGGTCCCAACGGCCCGCAGTCCCTACACGAGGCGATCGCCGCACCCATGTGCCCGGTCGCGCCTGAGCTCCTCAAGGAGGCTGACTACTAGTGGCGAACGTGCGAGACCGCATCAGGATGTCGGACGAGGAGGTGGACGCCTTCCTGCACGAGCGCCACACCATGTCGGTGGCGACCATCGGTCCCGACGGGCGACCGCACGTGGTTGCCATGTGGTACGGCTTTCTCGACGGCAAGCCGGCGTTCGAGACGTACCGCAAGTCCCAGAAGGTGATCAACCTCCAGCGTGACCCGCGTATGACGTGCCTCGTCGAGGACGGCGACCGCTACGACCAACTGCGGGGCGTCGAGCTCGCCGGGCAGGGCACGGTCATCGACGACAAGGACGCCTTGCGCACGATCGCCCGCAGCCTCTTCGAGCGGTATGACACCGGGTTCGGACCGGACCAAGGCGACGAGTACATCGAGTTCATGGTCGCCAAGCGGGTTGCCGTACGCGTCGACTTCGACGAGGTGGTCTCGTGGGACCACCGGAAGATCGTGGGGTAAGAAGGCCGTCATGAGCGAGAACGTCGAGTTTCCGAGCAACGGCAGCACCGCAGGTGGCTACCTGGCGCCAGCCAAGGAAGGCGCCCAGCCCGGACTCGTCGTGCTCCAGGAGTGGTGGGGCCTGGACTCCTACATCAAGGGCGTGTGCGACGACCTTGCCAACGAGGGGTTCACGGCGCTGGCGCCCGACCTGTACCACGGCGACATCGCCAAGCACACCGAGATGGACAAGGCCGCGGAGCTGATGAATGCGCTGCCGCCCGACCGCGCGGCGCGAGACATGGGGGCCGCCGTCACCTTCCTGCTCGGCCACGAGGCCGTGCGGGGCCACAGCGTGGGCGTCGTCGGCTACTGCATGGGCGGCATGCTGGGGCTCGTGCTCGCCGCCCACCAGGGGGACCGGGTGGGGGCGGTCGTGTCGTACTACGGCTACCCGAGCGGCGACAGCGAGCCCGACTGGTCGACCCTCACCGCCCCTGTCCTCATGCACGTAGCCGAGAACGACGACTTCTTCTCACCGGGCGGTGCCGAGCAGCTGGAGAAGAAGCTGAAGGACATGGGCAAGGACGTGACCACGCACCTGTATCCGGGTGCCGGCCACGCCTTCGCCCTCGACCACAACGCGCTGGGCACCCACGACGCCGAAGCCCAGCGCCAGGCATGGGTCCGCACGCTCGAGTTCCTCCGCAAGCACCTGGGCTGACCCAATGATTGCCCTACTTGGTGCCACCGGGTACACGGGCAAGCTGGTCGCGGCCGAGCTGTCTCGGAGGGGCGTGCCGCACCGCCTGGGCGGACGCAGCCCCGAGAAGCTGACGTCGGTTCCCTCTGACGCGGAGCGGTTCGTGGTCGACGTCGACGAGGCGGCCCGCCTCGACGAGTTCCTCGACGGCGCGACCGCCCTCATCAGCACCGTCGGCCCCTTCATCCGCCTCGGCATGCCGGCGGTGGAGGCGGCGGCGAGAAACAGCGTGCCGTACGTCGACTCAACCGGCGAGCAGCAGTTCATGGCCGAGGTCTACGAGAAGTTCGCCGATGCTCCGGTACCCATCGTCCCCGGCTGTGGCTTCGACTTCATCCCCGGCGACCTGGCCGCCGCCGTGGCCATAGCCAGCCTCGGCTCGGACGTCTCGGAGGTCGCGGTCCACACCCAGGCGACACCGATCCCCTCGCGTGGGACGGCGCGCACCACCGTCGAGATGGCGGAGGCCCTGTCGTCGGACGCCAGCGTGCGCCGCGTGCCGTTCCCCGACAAGGTCCGCACGGGCGTCGAGTTCCCGTTCGGTGACGTGGCGCTGGCCCGGCACGCCCGCGGCGCGCACGTCGTCACCACCATGGTGCTCCCGGGGGCGGCGGCGCCCGTCGTCCGCCGGCTGTCGGGGGTACTGCCGAAGCTGGCGCCGCTCGTCGAGCGGATGCCAGAGGGACCGTCCCCTCGCATGAGGGCTAGGGCCACGTTCCGCATCCTCGCCGAGGCTCTCGGGCCCGGCGGCCGGGCCGCCGTCCTGTGCGAAGGGCGCGACGTCTACGGGCTCACGGCCCGCTTCCTCGTCGCCGCCGCCCAGCAGGTCAAGGGAGCCGGTGCGATGGCCCCGGCCGAGGCGCTCGATCCCGAGCCCTTCCTGCAGTCGGTCACCGGCGAGGACGACCACGGCGCCTTCTCTTGGAGGCGCCTGAGCGCGTAGCCATACGATCTACGTATGTCCGAACGCACCCGGAACCTGCCACGCCGCTCTTGCCTGTCGGTGCCGGCGTCGAGCGAGAAGATGCTGGCCAAGGCGCCCGGCCTGCCGGCCGACATGGTGTTCATGGATCTCGAGGACGCCGTCGCCCCTCTCGAGAAGGAGTCGGCCCGGGCCAAGGCCGTCGACGCCGTCAAGAACCAGGACTGGGGCGAGAAGATCCTCTGTGTCCGGGTCAACGCGTGGGACACCAAGTGGACCTACGGCGACGTCATCGAGGTGGTCGGCAACGCCGGCGAGCGCCTCGAGGAGGTCATGCTCCCCAAGGTGCAGTCGGCGGCCGAGGTCGTCGCCCTCGACCTGCTGCTCACCCAGGTCGAGACCAACGCCGGGCTGCCTCGTGGTCACGTCGGCATCGAGGCCCAGATCGAGACGGCCCGGGGCATCATCAACGTCGAGGAGATCTGCGCGGCGTCGCCGCGGCTGGAGACGATCATCCTCGGCCCCGTGGACATGTCAGCGTCGATGGAGATGCCGTCGCTGGCGGGCGGCCTGCAGATCCCCGAGTACCCGGGCGACTACTTCCACTACGTCTTCGTGAAGATCCTGATGGCGGGGCGGGCCAACGGCCTGCAGGTGATCGACGGGCCCTACGTCAAGGTTCGCGACAACGACGGCTTCCGGGACTTCTGCAAGCGCACCGAGATCCTGGGCTACGACGGCAAGTGGGCGCTGCACCCCGACCAGGTCACGATCCTGAACGAGGTGTTCTCGCCCAGCCAGGAGCAGTTCGACCGGGCGTGGGACATCCTCGACGCGTACCGCGAAGCCACCGAGGGCGAGCGCAAGGGTGCCGTCATGTTCGGCGACGAGATGATCGACGAGGCCTCGCGGAAGGTCGCGGTCAAGGTCGTGGCCCGCGGCGAGCGGAACGGCCTCGCCCGAAGTACGAAGTCGTAGTAGTCACTCGTGCTCGTCGACGTCGTCGTCCCCGCCCGCAACGAGGCGCCCACCGTGGGGGCGGTGGTGGAGGCGTGTTTGGGCTGTGCGTACGCCCGGCAGGTGATCGTCGTCGACGATGGCTCGACTGACGGCACGGGCGACCTCGCGGCCGCGGCCGGCGCCAAGGTCGTGCACCGCGAGCCGCCGGACGCGGGATCGAAGGCCCATGCCATGGAAGCCGGTCTGGACGCCACCGACGCCGACGCCATCCTCTTCGTCGACGGCGACTGCCTGCACCTGACGTCCGCCCATCTCGACGAGATCTGCCGGCCGTTCGTCGAGGGGCGGGCCGCCATGTCGCTCGGCACATTCGACTACGGCTTCTGGAACTGGCTCGTCCTCCGCTCACCGCCGACGACGGGCGAGCGCATCATCCCGCGCTGGGTCTTCGAGGCCATCCCGCCCGAGAAGCTCGACGGCTACACCATCGAGTACATCATCAACGGCGTGGTCGCCGAGCGCCGCCTTCCGGTGACGGCGCGCGTCATGCGAGGCGTCACGCATCGCACCAAGCGCGACAAGCTCGGCCGGTTGGAGGGCACCGTCGAGACGGCGCGCATGTTCTGGGACGTGATCAGCGTTCCCTTGCGCGGCCTCGTGCGCTTCCGCGCCTACTGGTACTACCTGCGGGCCCTCACCATCGAGGGCTGAGCGGCGGTGACGGTCAGGCCGCTGAGCGACGCGGACCGCGAGTGGGCGCGTCCGTGGATTGTCGAGACTTGGGGTCTTCCGGTCGTGTCGCCGAGCGGCGTCTACGACGACCCTGTCGCGCTCGACGGATTCGTCGCCGAGGAGGGCGGCCGGCCGGTCGGTCTGCTGCTGCACCGGATCGACGAGGGACGCTGTGAAGTGGTCGCCCTCGTGGTTCGCGAGCGACGCAAGGGCCATGGGCGGGCGCTCATGGAGGCGGCCCGGGCCGAGGCCCGGAACGGTGGCTGCGAGCGCGTGTGGCTGATCACCACCGACGACAACCCCGGGGCCCTCGACTTCTACCGATCCCTCGGCATGACGGAGGTCCACCGCCACCTGGACTTCGTGGAGACCGTCCGGCGGTCCAAGCCCGGCTCGACCGGCTATCGGGACGCGGTCGAGCTGGAGTGGCGGTAAGGCGAAAGGTGCAAAGGCCCTAAAAAGACCGTGGACGGCACGAGCACGGCTGGGGATCGTGCTCGTGACCGCCCCCGTTCTGCCCAGCAACTGCGAAATACGCAGTTGTCGGGACGTTTGCCTTGTTTTACGCTGCAGGGGACTGGGGGTGTCGGGATTGGGGAATCCTGGGGAACCGATCTGGCCGGGGTCGCGCGTCGACCCAGGCGATCGCGAGGCGCGCTTCGCCGAGTTATACGGCGCCCATTTCCGGCCGCTCGTTGCCTTCTGCCGCCGCCAAGTGGGCCCGGGGGGCGACCCCGAGGCCGTTGCCCAGGAGGCCTTCCTCCGGGCGTGGGCGTCGTGGGATCGCTACGCCCCGGCCCGCCCGTTCTGGCCGTGGGTGTCCACCATCGCCCGCCGGTTGTGCATCGACGACGGCCGCCGCCGGCGGCGAGCGCAGGCCCGCAGCGTCTACGCGGTCGACGGCATCGCCCCGCCCGAGCCCGAAGAGGTGGTCGTCGCCCTCGACGAGTACACGTGGGCACGGGCCGCCCTCGCGGAGTTGCGGCCTCAGCAGCGGCGGGTTCTGCAGATGCGAGACGTCGACGGCTGGTCTTATGACCGCATCGCGTCCCACGAAGGCACGACCGTCGAGTCCGTGCGCGGCGCCCTCAAGCGCTCGCGGCAAGCGTTGCGCGCCGCGTACACGCGTCTGGCGGACTGGAACCCTGTCGTCGTTGCCTTGGTCGCCCTCCGGAACCTCACCCGCAGGTTCGGGGGCCGAGCGCAGCGCGCCCACATCGCGGTAGCGGCCAGTGGCATCGGCGACCGCACCGCCAACGCGCTCGCCGTCGCCGTGGCCGTCGGGCTGGGGGCGACGGGCGGAGGAGCGATCTCCGCCCACCCGCCGCTTCCGACGGTCGCGGCGACGGCAGCACTCCCGGGGACGACGAGCGGCTCGCGGCCGGTCTCGACGTCGACGACAGCCGGCGCCAACGCGGGCCGCGTCGGTTCGGGGCCGGTGAGCCCCGCCGGAGCTGCGTCGTCGCACGCCCCCGGGCCGGCGGCGACGGCGACACCGCCGGACGACGGGCTGCGACTTCCCGGCCAGGGCGGCGCCACGCCCGAGGAGTCGGGCTTCGTGTCGTTCACGCCGTCGCCCGGCTACGCCAATGACCACGAGGTGTACGCCAGCGGGATAGCAACGCGGGGCTGCCTGTCGGGTCAGTGCCCAACGTTGTTCCGATCGACCGACGGCGGCGTCAGCTGGGTGCGGGTGTGGTCGGTGCTCTTCGGGGGAGGGACGGTCCTGTTGCCACCCGCCTACCCGACCGACCACCGCATCTTCGAGATCGACGCGCACGCCCTTCGCATGTCGACCGATGGTGGCCATCTCTTCCGGCCGCTGACGCCTCTCGGTGGGCACGCCGCGATGTCGCCGGGCTTTTCGAGTGGCGACCGCCAGATCCTCGTGGGGGCTATGCCCGGCTGGATCTACCACGACGGAAGCAGCGTCGTCACCCCGTTCAACCTCGCACCCGAGCCCACGAGTGTCGCCCTGTCATTCGCCTACTCGCCGTCGTACACCTCGGACGGCAAGCTGATCGTGGCCGGGACAGGGCTGCCGCTGGCGTCGCAATCCCTCGTGTCGCGCTGCACGGGCGCGACGTGTACGCCCGCTTCTCCGCTCGCCGGCTCGGTGGGAACCCCGTCGGTTCTCGCCAGCCGGTCATACGCCACGAGCGGGCTCGCCTACGCGTGGCAGCAGTCGCGCTTCTACCGGAGCGTCGATGGGGGAGCCACCTTCGCAGCGCTGTCCCTACCGGCGACCGGATCGGTGCAGGACGTCGCCGAGGACAAGGCCGGCGATCTCTTCGTCGCCCTCCTGGCCACGCAGCTGGACGGCGGGTCGACGGGCGGCGTGTTCGTCTCCCACGACGCCGGCACCAGCTGGAACCGAATCGGCGCAGGCAGTGCCTTGGACCGTGGTGCGACCGCCGTGATGCCGCTCCCGGATGGCCGCCTGCTGGTTGCGCCCTACGCCGCCAGCGGCGGGGGTCTGCTGTGCTCGGGCAACAACGGCGGCACCTTTGCGCCGCGCTGTTCGATGGACAGCGACTCCAGAATTATGGACCGGCGCGTTCGGACAGCCGTTTCGCGATGACGCGGAGTGCCAGCGTCTCGTCGGCGCCTTCGAAGATCGAGAGCACACGGGCGTCGACGTAGTACCGGCTCACCGGGAACTCCTCGGCGTAGCCCATGCCACCGTGGATCTGGACGGCCTCGCGTGTGACCCACTCGGCGGCCTTGCACACGTAGGCCTTGACCATCGACGCCTCCAAGGCCCCCTCACCCGCGGCCATCAGCCGGGCCACGCGGTACATCGCCTGACGCGCCGCCTGGATGAGCACGGCCATGCGCACGAGCTTGGCCTGGGTGAGCTGATAGTCGGCGATCGGGTGGCCGAACACTGAGCGCTCGTTGGCGTAGTCGCGCGCCGCTTCGTAGGCCGCCTGCATGAGACCCACCGCCCGGGCCGCGGTCTGCAGGCGCCCGTTCTCGAAGCCCTCCATCTGGAGGTAGAAGCCCCGGCCGAGGCCCTGCTCACCGCCGACGAGGTTGTCGCCCGGCACCCGCCAGTTCTCGAATGCCACCTCGTAGGAGTGCATGCCGCGGTAGCCGATGGTGTCGATGGCGCGGCCTTCCATCCGGCCGCCACCGTCCTGGGTGAACTCGAAGCCGTGGCCCTCGCCCCTCGGCTTGGGCACCACGAAGAGGCTCAGCCCTCGGTGGGCCTTGGCGCGGTCAGGATCGGTACGGGCCAACAGCATGAGCACGTCGGCGCGCGCCGCGAACGTGCACCACGTCTTCACGCCGTTGATGAGGTAGGCCCCGTCGTCGGTGGGTTGGGCCGTCACCTTCAGGCCCGCGACGTCGGATCCGAAGTCGGGCTCGGTGACCGCCACTGCGACCATCAGCTCGCCAGTGGCGATCTTCGGGAGGAGCTCGTGCTTCTGCTCCTCGGTCCCACCGCGCACGACCGCCCGGGTGAGGATCTCCGGCCTGGTGATCAGCGACCCGCCCGCTCCGAGTGAGCCGCGGGAGAGCTCCTCGGTGGCGACCACCATGCCGAGGTAGTCGCTCTCGCCACCTGACGCGAACCCGCCGTATTCCTCGGGCACGGAGAGGCCGAAGCCGCCCATCTCGGCCAGGCCTTGAATCACGTCCTCGGGAATGTCGGCGTTGGTGCGGTGGATGTGCTCGGCGACCGGGCGCACCTTGTCCTCGGCGAATCGCCGGAACGTGTCCTGCACCAGCTCGAAGTCGGCGTCGAGGTGACGCGGCCCCTCCTCGCCTGCGAGGGACGCCAGGAACGCCGGGTCGCGGTAGGCGGTGAGGAAGGGGATGGCGGCGTCGAGGGCGCCGGGCTTGGTGGCCCACTCCTCCTCCCGGCCCAGGACCTTGCCGGCCAGCTCGTGCACCGCGTCCGCCACGAAAGCGCACGCCAGACGGGCCTCGACTTCTCCCTTGTCGCCGTAGTCGAGCATGGCCTGGGCCAGCTCCATGGCTGCCGCGGCGTGGGCGATGTCGTAGGCGACGACCTGGCGGCCGTCGATGTCGGTCCCAAGAGCGCGCGCCGCCCCATCGACAACCTCGCGGGCCACCTGAACGGCCTCGCGCGCCGCGGACAGGTCTGTTTCGGACACCGGCACGGCCCCGGAGGCTACCCAGCGGCGACTATTGCTGACTTACGTGCGCTGTCCGCACATGAGTCAGCAATAGCGGCCCCAGGGAGGTCAGGCCGCGGGTCGGCGGGCGACGACGGTGACGAGCGGTGGCAGCACCACGGGGTCGTTGCCGGGGTCGACGCCGGTGAGCGCCGCCAGGTAGTCGGCGACGGGGCCCGGGCCGGCGCCCGCCTGTGACTCGGCCCAGGCGTCGACGATGTCGAGCCCGGCCTGGCGCACGAGGGCGGGCAGGTCGGCGCCCACATCGGGTCGGGGCGCGTCGGGCATGGAGAGCGGCCGGCCGTCGATGCGGCCGGCGGAGGTGATCGGCTCCTGGGCGACCACCCACCCTCCCGGGCGCACGGCACCGGCCATTCGGCGCAGCACGAGCACCGGGTCGGTGACGTACATGAGAACGAAACGGCAGAAGGCCAGGTCGACGGGCTCGGGCAGCAGCAGGTCCTCGCCGGCCTGGGTGATGGCGATGACCTGGGCGTGCGCGGCCGCCGCCCGCGCCACTTCGTCGCGGGCCGTGGGATCGCTGTCGACTGCGTACACCCGCCCGTCCATGCCAACGACCTCGGCCAGCGCCACGCTGACGTCGCCGCCGCCGGCCCCCACGTCGACGCACTTCCACCCTTCGCGCAGACCAAGTCGGTCGAGGGCCGTCGCCAGCGGACGCCGGTACACGTCGTTGCGCAGACCCAGCTCGATCACCTTCCGAACTTAGGTCGTACGATCCCGGCCGTGGCTATCGACTCCGACCTGGCCGACGAACTGGTTGAAGCGGTCCGCACTTTCGTGGCCAAGGAGGTGCTGCCGGTCGCGTCCGACTACGAGCACGCCGACGAGTACCCGGAGGCGCTCGTCGAGCAGATGAAGGCCATGGGCCTGTTCGGGGTGACGATTCCGGTCGAGTACGGCGGGCTGGGGCTCGACATCGTGACCTACGCCCGCATCGTCGAGGAGATCGCCTTCGGGTGGATGTCGCTCACCGGCATCCTCAACACCCACTTCATCACCGCCACCCTGATCGCCACCGAGGGCACCGAGGAGCAGAAGGATCGCTGGCTGGCGAAAATGGCGACCGGCGAGCTGCGCGGCTGTCTCTCGTTGTCGGAGCCTGATGCCGGCAGCGACACCCGGTCGCTGCGGTGCAAGGCCACGCCCGACGGCGACGAGTACGTCCTCGACGGCACCAAGATGTGGGTCACCAACGGCGTGCGCGCCAGCCTCGTCACGCTGGCGGCTCGTGCCCCCGAAGGCATCACCTGCTTCATCGTCGAGAAGGAGCCGGGCCCGAGCTACGGCGGCATCACGGTCGGCAAGACGATCCCCAAGCTCGGGTACAAGGGCTTGGAGACGGTCGAGATGAGTTACACCGGCCACCGGGTGCCGGCGTCGGCCGTCCTGGGCGGCCCGGACACGCTGGGCCGCGGGTTGCCGCTGATCTTGGGCGCGCTCGAGCTCGGGAGAATCAACATCGCGGCGCGCGCCTGTGGTGTGGCGCGAGCTGCCTTCGAAGCCGCCATCTCCTACGCCCAGCACCGGGAGACGTTCGGCGTTCCCATCGCCAAGCACCAGGCCATCCAGTTCAAGCTGGCCGACATGGCCACCAAGCTGGAAGCGGCGCGTCTCCTGACCCAGAGCGCGGCTCGCAAGAAGCAGGCAGGGGAGCGCTGCGATGTCGAGGCGGGCATGGCCAAGCTGTTCGCGTCTGAGACCGCGTTCGAGTGCGCCACCGAGTCGATGCGCGTGCACGGCGGTTACGGCTACACCACCGAGCTTCCCGTCGAGCGCTACTACCGCGACGCCCCGCTGATGATCATCGGCGAGGGCACCAACGAGATCCAGCGCCTGGTGATCGCCCGCGGCCTGCTCGAGCGGTACGCCGAATGATTCGACTGGCCGGACGCCGCGTCCTCGTCGTCGGCGCGGGGACGCGGCCGTCGGCCGAGCCCGACGCGCCCATGGGCAACGGTCGGGCCATCGCCAAGCTGGCCGCTCGGGAGGGTGCGGCTGTCGCCTGTGCAGACGTCGACCGCAGCGCCGCCGAGGAGACGGCCCGGCTCGTCGAGCTCGAGGGTGACAAGGCCCACGTGATCGTGGGCGACGTCACCGACTCCGCAGTCTGCGCGGGGACGGTCGACGACACGGTCGCCGCCTTCGGCGGCCTCGACGGGCTGGTCCTCAACGTCGGCATCGCCGCCGGCCGGCGATTGGAAGGCACGACGGTCGACCAGTGGGACTACACGTTCGCCGTCAACCTGCGCTCGCACTTCCTCATCTGCCAGGCCGCGCTGCCCGTCATGGGCGAGGGCGCGTCGATCGTGTTCATCTCGTCGGTCGCCGGGCTCACGGCGGGCAGCCAGATTCCGTCCTACGACGCCTCGAAGGCCGGCATCATCGGCCTCTGCCGCCATGTCGCCATGGAAGGAGCGCGCAAGGGCGTCCGCGCCAACGTCGTCGCCCCCGGCCTCATCGACACGCCCCTCGGGCGTCTGGCCACCGCCGGCCGCCCCAGCCGAGCCAAGACCCCCGTTCCCCTCGGCCGCCAGGGCACCGCCGACGAGATCGCCGCCCCCGTTGTCTTCCTCCTGTCGGACGAAGCCAGCTACATCACGGGCCAGGTCCTGGCGGTCGACGGCGGCCTGTCAATGCGCTGACCCGGCGCTTCTGCTCACTTTTTCCCGTTGAGCGGGAGGAAGTGAGCACTAGCTGGTGAAAGACAAGCCGTGCGGATCCGCTCGTCTCATTGGCTGCTCTGGCGATCTTCGTCGCCGGTACCGTGCCGGCCCTTGCCGCGTCCAGGCACCGACCCACCCCGGTACCCCAGCTGCTTGTCGGCGCGGCGCGGGTCGACGTCACCCCACCCACCTTCGACCCGAAGGCCGACACCGCCGCGTTCCCGCTCTGCCCGGCCGCGGTGTTTGACGGTCGCCGCCAGTTCGCGTTCGAGGAGCCGTACCGAGACCTGAACGGCGCCGGGCACTTCGAGTATCCCGATCCGTTCTGCGACGCCAACCACAACGGGCGCTGGGACGGGA
The DNA here is from genome assembly GCA_035948135.1 of Acidimicrobiales bacterium. GTDB lineage: Bacteria > Actinomycetota > Acidimicrobiia > Acidimicrobiales > AC-14 > CADDZP01. The sequence goes on from DASZJL010000188.1 coordinate 14,380, forward strand.
TCTACGTCTCCGGCGGTGTCGACGACGTCGCCAAGCAGGTTCACGACGCCATCGACGCGCGGGCCATCGCCATCTCCGACGGCGTGCGCACCGCCGTGGTCGTCTCGGTCGTCGCCCAGGGAATCCACGAGACCTACACGCACCGCGTGCGGGACCGGCTCAAGGCGCTGCGACCGGGTGTCACCGACGTCATCGTGAGTGCCAACCACAACGAGTCGTCGCCCGACACGGTCGGGATCTACGGGGCGCCGAGCATCGCCGGCACCGTCGGCGGACGCTCCGGCATCGACGATTACTACATGTCGTTCCTCGTTGACCGCGTGGCTGACGTCGCGGCGGCCGCCTACGACGCCCGGAAGCCGGCGGTCGTATCGGCGCTGCAGTTCCCGGTGCCGTCGACGGTGAACGTGCATCTCTCGAAGAACTTCCCGACCACCGACGACAGCGGTCAGGGCGTCGCCCTCGACCCGAAGATCGGCGTATTGACGGCTCGGGCGCTCGACGGCAAGCCGATCGTCACGGTCATGAGCATGGCCGCCCACAACCAGGAGATCGGGCACTCCGGCGCACTGGCCGGCGACATCTCCTCGGACTGGCCCGGCTACTTCCACCGTTCCCTCGAGCAGTCCGCGGGAGGGATGGCGATGTTCCTCGTCGCCGACAACGGTTCCATCGAGGACCCGCAGAGCGTGCCGCCGGTGCCGGCGTCGGCCGGCCCCGGGTGTCCCGATGGCTGCTACGCCCAGGCCCAGGCCACGGGGGCGGCGCTGGCCAAGGCGGTCACCGCCCAGCTGCCGAACGCTCGCCGCTTGCGGCCCGGCCGCGTCGACATCCGCCGCGATGAGTTCGACGTCCCTCTCGAGAACAACCTCTTCAAGGCGGCGGCCGTCGCCGGCCTGTTCGGCGATCGCCAGACGTTCGCGGCCGGTGTCCCGGTCGGGCCGCTCGGACCCGATGTGCGGACCGAGGTGGGCGTGGTCGACGTCGGCCCCGACCTCCAGCTTCTCGCCAACCCAGGGGAGTCGTTTCCTGCCCTCATGGTCGGCAACCACTGGGGCGTCGAGGACGCCAGCTGTCCGGACAGACCGAACCCGCCGGTGCCGGCGTGGCATGCGAGGGCGACGTACCGCTTCAACGTCGGGCTGGCCGACGACATGCTCGGCTACCTGATCCCGGCGTGGGGCTTCTCCACCCAGCCCGGTGTGTTCCCGACGACCTGCTTCAACGACCAGAACGACAAGGATCCGCGGGGCCACCAGCACAAGCTCGAAACCGAGTCGGTCGGCCCCACCGCGGCCAACCTCGTCGCCGAGCACCTCAGCCGTCTCCTCGACGCCGGGCCCGGTCCGTCGGCCGGGTTCGGCACTGGCCGTTTCGTCCGCGCCGACGGGTCGCTCAGCCGTTCACCGATCGGCGCGGTCGGCCTTTGGCTGGCGGGCGCTGACCACCACGGCCATGGGCTGCTTCTCGCTGTGAGCGGCGTCCGGTCGTTCGGCTCCCGCCCCGTCGATGGCCACGGCCGGTTCATCGACTACGACGGCGTCGCCCAGAGCGGGCCCGACCTGCTGACCCACGGCATGGTGCTCGGCCGCGACAGTGTGTACGTCGACGTCTATCCCGACGTCACCGCACCGTCGCTCGGCGCCGCGCACTGACGCCCAAGAGGGCCAACGCCAAGACAGCCACGGCGAGGCGCGCCAACCAACCTGGGCTGCCCGTCGCCGCGAGGGTGGCGCTTGGCGCGTGGGCGCTCGCGGCCAGTACGGCGGGCTGCTTGGTTGCGGCGCTCGGGGGCGCCTGCTCGTGCAGCGGCAGCGTCACCGCGAGACGGGTGACCTGGACGACGGCGGGGACATTGTCCTGCTGGTAGTAGGGCATGTCGTTGGCAGCCACTTCGACCTTCACCGTGTGGCCGGCGGGGAAGCGATAACTCTGAGGCGCGATCTGGAACCGCTCGTGATTGCCGGTACCCGGCGGGTCGAGGCTGCGGTACGTGCCCCGAGTGACGAGGCCCTGGGCGCTGCCGTCGGAGGCCACGTCCCACAGGCGCACGTTGAGCTCGGTGTCGGGCGCGGTCGTCGAGAAGGTGACGTCGACGACGGGCCCGCCCATGAGGACGGTGTCGGCGTTGAGCGGGAACGAGTAGCTGGCGGCCGTCGGGTCGGGCTGCGAGGGACGCATGACGCGACAACCCTTGTAGGCGCCGGGTAGCGGAAGCGTGGCCGTCGTGATCGGGTCGGTGGCCCGCGCCGCCGGACCGGGCACGGCGCTGGAGGTCGTCCCGGGGGTTGTGCTCACGAATGTCACGTGTCCCGTGTGCAGGGCGTCCCACGTCGGCGCCGTCGCCAGTTGCATCGGCGCGTTGTGGTCCAGGCATCGGGTCACGGTCGACGTCACGTCGAAGGCGGGTGGCGCGGGAGTGCGGTCGGGCCGCAGGTAGTGATCGATGAAGTCGTTCATCTCGGCGTGGGCCGCGTCCCACTCGTCCTGTCGCTGGGCCGTGTAGTCGTGGCCCACGTCCGCGAGGAAGAGCTTGATCGGGTAGGCGGGGTCGGCGGCCTGCAACTGGTTGCGCATCTGCAGCGCCTCGAAGGCGGGGAACAGCGGGTCGGTCAGCCCCTGCACCCAGAAAATCGGCACCCGGCCGAGCGGTGGCGTGGTGATCGGTGACTTGAACTGGCGGTAAACGCGTATGCCGCGAGCCACCAGCGGGTCGCTCTGGGAGAACGGGTTGCCGGCGAGCAGGCGCGCCGAGTCGACGACGATGTCGGACGTCGCGTCGACGCCGGGTGGAGCGAAGAAGCCCGAGGTCTCGCCCGCGGCCAGGAGCCCGGCCACCGTGCTTTGAATGGGAACCCCAAAGGGGTCGGTGTGGCTGCCGTCGGGCGGCGCCATCGACCAGCCGTCGGAGCCGCGTCCGTTCGGAGCGAGCACCTGGATGAGGTCGGCGAACGTGTACATCGGGACGGCCGCGGCCCACGTCAGCGGCGTCTTGCCGTTCGGAGTCGTCCACGGCGCCAGCTCACCGTCGACCCTGCCCTTGCACGGATCGGCGCCGAGGAGGGCGGGCACCGGCGACGCCCCGCACATGATGTTGCCAGCCAGGAGGGCCGCCGACGCGGTCGGCGCCCCGCCGTAGGAGCCGCCGGTCATCGCCAGTCGCGCCGGGTCGGCGACGCCGCTCTGGACGAGCGCGCCGGTGAGCCACTGGGCGTCACGCACCTCCCAGCGCTTGTCATCCAGGTGGATCCAGTACTGGTGGGACGCGCACTGCGGTGCGGGCGTCGCCCTCGTCGCGCCGGGCGTGTCGGGACCGCACGAGTCATGCCAACCCCGCGCCGTGTAGTTCAGGACGGCGTAGCCCCGGGTGACGAACCAGACGTTGTTCCAGTGGCTGTCCTGTTCCGGGCGGTCCCTCGACACCGACCTGTCACCCTTGCCGGTCTCCTCCCACACCGTCTTGTCGTCGGTGAACCCGTGCGCCATCGCCACGGTCGGGAGTGGCCGGTCGGCGCCGCACGGAACGGTGACGTCGACCGAGAACGGAAGGCCGTCGAAGCCCGGCACCGTGCCCCGCCAGCGGATGTAGGACAACGGCGGGTCGTCCTTGCTCGTGTACGCAGTGGGCGTCATGGTTGCGCCCGGGATGCCGCCATAGGGGACGGCGCCGGGCGCGCAGGTGGGAGCGGCCTGGGCGCGGTCGTGAACGGCTACCGGCGCGAGCAGGCCCAGCAACGCCGCCAGGACACCCAGCCGTCTGATCACAACGGGCGTTCTTCTAGCGCCGGGCCTGATTCTCCTGGCTGGCCTCGATGTTGCGGGTCGACGCTCAGCGCACGTGGAGTTCGAGCGCGCTGCCGTCTCCGTTGCCGCTGCCCCTGCCGCAGAGGATGTCGTTGCGGGCCGGGTACGGCGGGCCCAGGTGGGGGAAGTAGACGAAGCGGCTGTCGGGGGGCGGCGCCATCTTCACCGGGTCGCTGCTGAGCTCGAGGCGGACGCGATGGCCGGCCGCGAACAGGTTGGCGAAGGGATGGAGGCTGAAGTCGAGCACCTCCGGCTCACCGGGAACCAGAGCCCGCGGTCGGGTGTGGTCGTGTACCACCTCGGTCGGCGTCGAGCGCGCCTCGTCGATCTCGCGGTGTGAAGCCAACAGCCAGCCCATGGTCACGGGTCGGGCCGAGCCGTCGGGGCTGACGTCGGAGAGTTTGGC
>DASZJL010000189.1:0-5343 GCA_035948135.1 Acidimicrobiales bacterium
CACGGTGTGGACGACGGCCCACGAGACGACGATCGTCAGAACCGCGAGCGCAATCAGCAGGACCTGGGCGCCCCCTTGCGACTGCCCCGCCTTGGCCAAGCCAAGTCCAATGGCCGCGAGGCCTGCGGTCTCGGCGGACAACAACAGCACATCCGCGACGGCCCGCGAGCTGTCCTCGCGAGTGGCGACCTGTGCCGTGTCATCGGCGTCCAGGGTCCACAGGCTCGAGATCGTCCACCCCGCGAACACCAAGCCGGCCGCCGACCAGCCCGACAGCACCGCGACCTGCCACGCAGTGAGCAACATCAGCACGGCGAAGACGACGACGCCTGCGCCGGCCGCGACTGCCAGGCGCGTGCGCGCCAGAGCGAAGCGGATCTCGGTCGTTTCCTGGGCTGCGCTCACCATTCTGAGGGTGGATATGCCCCCTCAGAGGGGGATTTCCACCCTCAGAATGCAAAAAAGAAGGTCAGTGCGCGAAGACGGGGTCCCAGGCGGCGGCCCGCTCCACCTCGGGGCGTCGCAGCATGACGACGCTGGCCGCCAGCACCCACGCCACGAACGACATGATCGCCACGATGGTGAACCCGGTCCAGAACCCGCTGTAGGTGGTGACGTAGAACCCGGCCGTGCCCGACGCCCACGTGAGGCCAGCGACGCCCATGCCGACCCAGCCCAGCCACGGGCCCACCAGTTCCTTGCGCACCATGGCGAACGCGGCGGCCACCGCGAACAAGCCGGCCGTGAGCAGCAGCAGGCTGAACATGATGGTGTTCATGTCGTACAGCATGCGAACGATGCCGGCGTTGCTGTTGATCACCTCTTCCTGCGATGAGTACGCGAGCACGGTGGCGGGGATGGCCCCCACGATGCCCACGACGATCGTCGCCATCCCCGCGCCGTAGACGATCGGCGACAGGGCCTCGACGCCCCCTTCGGCCCGGTTCAGCACGTGGCGCAGGTGCCCCAGGAACCAGATGAATGCCAGCGCCCCGAACGTGGCGATGACGTTCGACGTCAGGACCGCCCTCCGGTGGTTGGCGTAGTAATCGCCGATCTTGCGGAAGCCGGCGTCGACGTGCGGCGGCGACGGCACCATGAAGAAACTGACAAGCACGAGCACGGCAAACGCAACGCCGGCAGCCGCGCCGTAACGTTCCCAGCGGTTCTCATCCATCTGACCCTCGATCCCTTCTCCCGACAGCACTTGCATGGAACCACCAGGAGACGTCGTTGACCATGGCCGGTTGTTCGCGTTTACCTTGAAAGCAATGAAGGTTCTCGATACCGATTTCTGGGTCGACCCGTATCCGGTGTTCGCCCAGCTTCGAGCCGAAGCGCCGGTGCTCTGGCACGACGACGCCGGGCTCTGGACCGTCGCCCGCCACGACGACGTGATGCGCATCTCCCGCGACCCGGCCACGTTCTGTTCGAGCCGGGGCGTGCTGCCGTCGGACCGGGAGCGCCAGATCACGGGGGCCGAGTCGATCCTCTTCCTCGACCCGCCCGACCATCAGCGCCATCGCAAGCTCGTGAGCCCGGCCTTCACGCCGCGGCGGATCTCCGCCCTCGAGGAGCGGGTCCGCGAGCTGGCCTGTGAGCTCCTCGACCCCATCGCCAAGGGCGACACCGTCGACTTCGCCCCCGCCGTCGCCGAGCCCCTGCCGATGCTCGTGATCGCCGAGATGCTCGGGGTGCCCGTCGAAGACCGCGACAAGTTCAAGGTCTGGTCGGACGCCATGATCCTGGCGGCCACCAACCCCAGCGACGACAGCTACGCGCTGGCGGCCGAGCTGTGGCAGTACTTCGAGAAGATCATCGAGCAGCGGCGCGTCGACCCGGCCGACGACCTCATCTCCGTCATCGCCCACGCCGAGGTCGACGACGTCCCGCTCACCAATGCCGATCTCAACGGCTTCTGCATGACGCTGCTCGTGGCCGGCAACGAGACCACCCGCAACTTGATCACCGGCGGCGTCGAGGCGCTGGCGCGTTGCCCCGACCAGCTCGAGCGGCTGGTCGCCGACCGCTCCCTCGTCTCCTCTGCGGTCGAAGAGATGCTGCGCTGGGTCACGCCGGTGATGAACTTCGCCCGCACGGCAACCAAGGACGTCGAGCTGCGCGGCGAGCAGATCGGCGCCGGGCAGATGCTTTTCATGCTCTACGGGTCGGCCAACCGCGACCCCGAGGCCTTCGGCCCGACAGCCGACACGTTCGACGTCGGCCGGCAGCCCAACCCGCACATGGCGTTCGGCTTCGGCGAGCACTTCTGCATGGGGGCCAGCCTGGCCCGCCTCGAGGCGCGCGTCCTCTTCGACGAGTTGCTGCAGCGCTTCTCGACGATCGAGCTAGCGGGAGATCCCGAGCGCCTGCGCTCGAGTCTCATGCGCAGCCTCGTGCACCTTCCCGTCACCGTCGGCTGACGTCGAGACCGGCGACGCGGGCTCGTCTCGGCGCCGCGCCTTCGGCGAGATCGACGCCCAGTACACCGCGGTGACAGCCGCGGCGGGCACCCACATGAGGAAGGCGGAGCCGCCGATGGCGTCGGCGCCCACGACGAAGGCGATGACCGCCATGTGAAAGACCTGGGCGTGCCAGGTGATCAGGGCGCCGAAGTGGGGGTGCCGCAGGACGCCGCCCTCGACGGCCCGGTCGGGTTCGCCCCGCGTGAGCCAGAAGAGCATCGCGAGGAGGACGAGCGAGGTGAGGGCGAAGCCCAGCTGACTGCCCAGGGGCAGGCCGAACCAGAAGCCGGGGCCTCGGTAGTGGAAGACCCGCCCCAGATAGAAGTCGTCGCCGAGGCGGCTCACGGGGTCGGCCACCCACAGGGCCCACACGGCGAGGATCCACGCCATCAGGAACTCCTGCCACCAGTAGCGGGCCCGGGTCCGCCACGGCCCCGACGCCACCAGGCGCCCGGCCGCGAAGGCGAAGTAACCCATGAACGTGTAGCTCAGGGGGACGAACAGGGGGACGTCGCCGATCCACAGCTCCTTGCCGCGCAGGGCCGGGTTGAACGCGTACGTCGTGTACGGGAAGCCGAAGTGGACCGAACCGTTCTCGGCCAGGGCACCCACGCCGAAGGCCAGCACGGCGTAGAGCAACGTCTTGCGCCACCCCAGCTGGCGCACCGCGAAGAACAGGAAGGCGAGCCCGAAGATCGTGACGTACCAGCGGTGGAAGATCGTCCCTGCCAGCTCGTGCATGGACCCTCCCTCTCCCTCAGCTCCGGCGGCGGTCGGGGCCGGGTGCGCCGTCGACGAGGGCGTCCTCGGGATGCTCGGGGTGCTCACGACGCTCGATCTCGGCGAACTCTTCGCGTAAGCGCTGCAGCGTCGCCTCGTCGCCCGGGAACGTGACGGCCAACCGGGATACCGCCGACTCGTTCACCGTGGCCCCCCGCTGGCCCAGGAACGCGGTGATGCGCGTGGCCAGCCGGTCGGTGAACACCTGGGCGCCCTCGGTCGCGGTCTCGGGCAGGACGACGGCGATGCGGTGCCGGTCGCCGTCGTGGGCGTGCACGGCCCGGTCGACGGTGCGCACGCTGTCGCGAAGCAGCTGCCCCACCTGGCGCAGCGTGTTGCGGCGCCGGCGCCAGCCCAAGTCGTCGAGAGCAGACGACGGGAAGTCGACGGCGCTCACCGAGAACAGCGTCTGGTAGCGGCGGGCCCGCGACATCTCGAGGTCGGTGTCCTGGAGGAAGTAACGGGCGTTGAACAGCCCGGTCTCGTCGTCGATCTGGTCGTAGAGGTCGAGCTTGGTGAGCGAGCTGCGCAGCTGCTGGTTGGCCAGGCCGCCGATGGCGCCGAAGGCGAAGAAGGCAACCGCCCGGGAGAAGATCAGGCCTGTGAAGCGGCCGGCGCCGATGGCAGCGATCGCCGGCTGGCGCAGGAGGATGTAGCCGACGGTTGCCAGGGCGGCGGCGATGAGCCCGCCCTTCCAGTCCCAGAACACGAAGGCCACGAAGATGGGGATGAAGAAGAGGATGGCGGCCACCTCGGCCGTCTCCACCCTGCGCACGTAATTCACCGCCGCCGTTATGCCGAGCAGCACGAGGCCGCCGAGGAGCATGAGGGTGCGGACCTGGTTGTAGCTGAGGCCCCGAGGGGGACTTGCGGCTGCTGCGGCCGCGCCTGTCCCTGAACCGCCGTCGCTCATGACCTCAATGTACGGTACGGGTGCGTGATCCCGTCGGTCCTGCGCTCGCGGATGGCGCTCATCGCTCTGCTGGGCGCCTTCCTCATACCGATCCTGCTGTCCTCGCTGCAGGGTCTGACCCACGTGCTCACGTGCCAACAGGCGACCAACGTCCCCTTCACCGTGGAGCTGCCCCCCCACGGCCAGCCGACGATCTCGAGCTCGGCGGTCATCACCCGTGACCAGGCCAACGGGCTGTGCGGGGGGCTGCACCTCGACATGAAGGTCGGCCAGGAGTCCAACAACAAGGTGCGGATCATCCTCCCCATCGCCAACGGCACCAAGCACGAGTGGCAGGGGTCGGTGAAGCTCAAGCTGGGCGGCACCACCGTGCCGGTGCGCATCGGCAACGTCCCCGCCGGCCAGACCCGCCAGGACGTGATCCACTTCCACGTCGATCCGGGCACCCACGAGATCAACGGATCACTGCTAATAGGTCCATAGGCCTAAACACCCCGCGGGGGCGCGCCGATAGAGCAGATATGCCTGCCGACCGGCAACAGCTCGCCCGCGAGGCGAAGGTCGTCGGCCTGCGCGACTTCTCGACCCCCTCCCTGGAGGCCGTCGAGCGCCGGCGGGGGCAACTCTGGACCGTGGCCTTCGTGGTCATGGCCTCCCTCGCGGCCGGGCTGGTGCTCATGGCCTCGTCGGGCGCCACCTCGGTGGGCCTGTTCAAGCACCTGGCGGTACGTGTCGGCTTGGTGCTGCTCACGATGGCGTTCGCCCTCTACGTGCTGGAGAAGGAGGTCCACCTCCGGCGCCTGACCCGTCTGCTGCTCGACGAGCGGGTGCTCACGGCGGCGCTCTCGAACCGTCTCAAGGAGCTTGCCGCCTTGGTGACGGTGGGCAAGGCCGTGAACTCGGTCCTCAACCTCAACCAGGTCCTCAACATCATCCTCTCGAGCGCCCTCGAGCTTCTGGACGCCGAGGGTGGGTCGATCATGCTCCTCGACGGGCCCGACGAGCTGCGGGCGGTCTGCGTCCGGGGCCATAGCCACGCCGAGGGCGCCCGCCTCAAGCTGGGCGAGAGCATCGCCGGCCACGTCGCCCTGCAGCGCGAGCCGCTGCTGATCTCGGGCCCCGCCAGCCAGGAGCGTTTCAAGAATCTTGTGCTGCAGGACGCGCCGGTCGACAGCGCCCTCTCCG
>DASZJL010000190.1:0-2219 GCA_035948135.1 Acidimicrobiales bacterium
CCGTCGCGCCCGACCTTGTCGATGGCCTCCGCGATCAGTTCGCCGATCTCGGTGTCGGCGGCCGAGATGGAGGCCACCTGGGCGATCTGCGCCTTGGACTCGGTCTCCTTGGCGATGCCGCGGATGGAGCCCACCGCTGTCTCGACCGCGGACTCGATCCCGCGCTTCAGCGACATCGGGTTGGCGCCGGCGGCCACGTTGCGCAGGCCCTCGTGGACCATGGCCCAGGCGAGGACGGTGGCCGTGGTGGTGCCGTCGCCGGCCACGTCGTCGGTCTTCTTGGCCACTTCCTTGACCAGCTCGGCGCCGATCTTCTCGAAGGGGTCCTCGAGATCGATCTCCTTGGCGATCGACACGCCGTCGTTGGTGATCGTCGGGGCGCCCCACTTCTTGTCCAGCACCACGTTGCGGCCCTTGGGGCCGAGGGTGACGCGGACCGCGTCCGCCAGCTTGTTCATGCCGGTCTCCAGGCCGCGGCGGGCGTCCTCCTGGAAGGCGATGATCTTGGCCATCTGGTCTATTCCTCCATTAGCACTCTCGTCTTGTGAGTGCTAACAAGCAAACCACCTTTGGGCCGCCGGCGCAAGGGCAGAGCGAGGGTCAGCCCCCGGCGACCGCGGGGACGATGGAGAGCGTCTGACCCGGGGCGACCGGCGTGGCCAGGCCGTCGAGGAACCGGACGTCCTCGTCGGCCAGGAAGACGTTCACGAAGCGACGCAGGCCGCCCGCGTCGTCGAAGAGGCGGTCGGCCAGCCCGGGGTGGGCGGCGTCGAGGGCCTTGAGGGCCTCGCCCACCGAGGCCCCCTCCACCTCGACCTCGCCCGCCCCACCGGTCAGGGTGCGCAGCTGGGTGGGGATGCGGACGGTCACGCTCATCGCGCCGTCTCCTCGGTGGCGCGGGCACCGGCGTCGAGGGCGGCGTCGAAGGCGTCGAGGGTGGGGGCGATCGTCGCCGTCGGGCTGCAGCCGGCGGCGCCCGACAGGGCCTCCACCGTCTTGAGCCCGTGCCCGGTGACCAGTGCCACCACCCGCTCGTCGGGGCGGATGGCACCCGAGGCGGTCAGCTTGGACAGCGTGGCGATCGTCACGCCGCCGGCCGTCTCGGCGAAGATGCCCTCCGTGCGGGCCAAAAGCCCGATGGCCTCGACGACCTCGTCGTCGGTGACGGCGGCACACGAGCCTCCCGAGCGGCGCATGACCTCCAGGGCGTACCAGCCGTCGGCGGGGTTGCCGATGGCCAGCGACTTGGCGATCGTCTTGGGCTTGACGGGACGGATGGCGTCGGTGCCCTCGGCGAAGGCCGTGGCCACGGGCGAGCACCCCTGGGCCTGGGCGCCCGAGACGCGCACGGCGGGCTCCTCGGGCAGCAGCCCCACCTTTCCCAGCTCGGCGAAGCCCTTGGCCACCTTGGTCAGCTGGCTGCCCGACCCGATCGGGACGACGACGTGGTCGGGGGCCTGCCAGCCGAGCTGCTCGGCGATCTCGAAGGCCAAGGTCTTCGAGCCTTCGGCGTAGTAGGTGCGCACGTTGACGTTGACGAAGGCCCAGCTCGGGCGCTCGCTGGTCAGCTCTGCGCACAGCCGGTTCACGTCGTCGTAGGTCCCCTCGACGGCGATCACGGTGCCGCCGTAGACCGCGGTCATGGTGACCTTGGCGCCCTCGAGGTCGTGGGGGATCAGGACCACCGAGTCCATCCCGGCCCGGGCGGCGTGCGCGGCGACCGAGTTGGCCAGGTTGCCCGTCGAGGCGCACGCGGCGACCTTGAAGCCGAGTTGGCGCGCCTTGGTCAAGGCGACCGACACCACCCGGTCCTTGAACGAGCCGGTGGGGTTGGCCGTGTCGTCCTTGATCCACAGCTCGCCGAGCCCGAGCTCGGCGGCCAGGCGGTCGGCGCGGACCAGCGGGGTGAAGCCGGCGCCCAGGTCCACGGGGGTCTCGTCGTCGACGGGGAGGAGGTCGCGGTAGCGCCAGATGGAGCGGGGCCCGGCCTCGATGCGCTCCCGGCTGACCGTAGCCGCGATCCGCTCGTAGTCGTAGGCCACCTCGAGCGGCCCGAAGCAGTAGTCGCACACGTGCAGCGCCTCGGCAGGAAATGGGCGCTGGCACTCACGACAGCGCAGGCCTGTGACGAAATCCACCATGGGTCCTCCTCATCGGTCGGGCATTGGCACCAGGTGCTCCGCACTGGTTGCCGCGACGTCAACGGGCCCGTCCCTCAG
>DASZJL010000191.1:0-11724 GCA_035948135.1 Acidimicrobiales bacterium
AGCAGCTCGGTGTCCTCCATGGTGGCGTCGGCGTCGAAGATGTGCATCGCCTTGAGCTCGGGCGACACGGCCTCGTTCTCCTCCACCGCCTGCAGCCGACGGGGATCGGTCGCTTCGCCCTCCGGCGTCGGCGGGGGGCAAGGCTTCATCTGCTCCCAGCCGCGCAAGCCGCGGAACTGCGGATCGAGCGACAGCATGTTGGCGAGCGCCGTGGTGCCGGTGCGTGGCAGGCCGGTGATGTCAACCGGGCCCAGGACGGACAGCTCCGCGATCTCCGGATGGGCGGTGTACCACGCTTCCACCTCGAGGCGGTTCACGAGGCGCCGACGGAGAACCCCGACCACGTCGGGATCGCTCGTCGGGCTGAGGTCGGCGTCGTGTTCGAGGCTCTCGAGCAGGACGTCGAGCCCTTCGCGGAAGTCCCCGGGGCCGAACTCCGAGAGGCCGGTGGCCTCCATGGCCTCCGTCATCAGCACCTGGCGACTCGGGTATCGCCCGCTCATGGCGAGGCAGTGCGGGCGCCGAGACGCTCCTGATGCAAGTGCTCCACCATGCGACGGAAGCCGTCCTTCCATCCCACCTGACACGGCCCCGTGATCGAGGCCCTCTTTGCGTGGTCGGCGACGGCGCCGCGCGATGCGCCGGGGATCTCCTCCACGAGCACGGTGGCTTCGACACCCAAGAGCCGGCCGAAGTAGGTGCAATATTCCTGCACGCTCACGGGTTCGTCGCCGCCCCAGTTGACGATCGTGGCGGGCGACCTCGCGGCGTCGAGCAGCGCCGGGAGCTGTGAGGCGATGTCGTCGGCGTGGATCGGGCTGTACGTCATGGGGTCCCAACGCGTGCGGACCGGTTCCCCGGCCGCGATCGCGCCCATGTGCATCCCAGGAAGACCGCCCTGGTCGCCGTAGGCGGCGCACAACCGGGCGATGGTGACCGGTAGGTCGAAGGCGCGAGCGCAATACCGAGCGACTGCTTCCTGCGCGATCTTCGAGATCGAGTAGGTCTCCATCCCGGGCGTCATCGCGTCCCCGAGTGGATCGTCTTCGTGAAAGGCATGCCAAGGATCGGGGTGCGGCTTGTAGGTGGTCACCGTTGACATGACCAGCGCGGCCTTCGCCGACCGGCAGTGCTGCAGCACGAAACCGGTGCCTTCAGCGTTGACGCGCAGCGCCTGGTCGTAGTCGTGCGGGCTCTTGTCGACGGCGATGTGGAGCAGATATGTGAAGTCGGTCGGCAGATCGTCGAACTGTCCGGCCGCGATGTCAGCCGCCCGGGTGGTGACGCCCAGCGCCTCGACCTTTTCACGGCTGGCCGGGTCGGTGAAGCGAGCGACGCCCCAGACCTCGTTGTCGGCAGCCAGACGCCCCGCGAGGCCGAACGCCACTTGGCCGGCGGGTCCGGTGATCAGGATCTTCTCGCCGCTCAACATTCCTACGCGGCGATCCTGGACAGCAGTTCGGCGACGAGATCCGGCCTCGAGAGGAGCGGGAAATGGCCGGTACCCCACTCCAGGCAGTGGGTGGCGCGCCCTGCCAGCGCTCGCTGCACGATCGGGTGGACCACCCGGTCCGCAGCGCACACCACATAGGTCGACTCACAGTGGCGCCACGCGATGCGTTCGGGGCACTGGGTCATCGTCTCCATCGGCTGCGGCACCAGCCTGGAAACGGCCCACTCCAGTGTTGCGTCGTCGCAGTCGGAGTAGAACGCCGGCCCGGCGATGGCCGGGTCGAGGACGACCATCGTCGGGTCCTCTCCAGGCTGCAACGCGGCGGCGATTTCGGTCACCGGCGCGTCGACGCCCGGGGTGGCCGTGATGCAGCTCGCGCCTTCGTCGAGCTGCATGGCGGTGATGTAGACGAGGTGCCGCACCTTGGGATGGAGGCCGGCCTCTGTGATCACCGCCCCGCCATATGAGTGGCCGACGAGCACAATCTCCCCGTCGATCGCCTCGACCACGTCGGTCACGGCGCGGGCGTCGGTATGGAGGTCGCCGGGCGGGACCGCGTGGGCGCCACTGCTGGGTAGGTCGACGGCCACGAACGGCACGCCGCTTTGTCCGAGGAGCTCGGTCACGCGCTCCCAGCACCAGGCCCCGTGAAAGCCCCCGTGTACGAGCACCAGCGTCGCCGTCATCGGCGGCTATCGCGCGTACGCCGTTGGCACGCCTTCGAGGATCACGGCCTTGGTCTCGAGGAAGGGAAGGAGACCGTCGATGCCGCCCTCGCGGCCGATCCCGGACTGCTTGAAGCCGCCGAACGCCATTCCGAAGTCGGTGCGGAAGTTGTTGTGGCCGACCGTGCCCGATCGCAGTTGGCGAGACACTTCGCGGGCGCGGTCGACGTCGTTGGTGAAGACGGACGCGTTGAGGCCGTAGATCGTGTCGTTGGCAATGTCGACCGCGTGGCGCTCGTCGTCGGCGGGGATAACGCTCAGCACCGGCCCGAATATCTCCTCCTGGGCGATGGTCGAGCCGTTGTCGACGTTGGCGAATACCGTTGGCTCCACGAACCAGCCCCGGTCGAGGTGCTTTGGCCGGCCGCCGCCTGCGGCGAGCGTCGCTCCTTCCTCGACGCCTTTCGCGATGTAGCCCAGCACCCGGTCCCGTTGCCGGCGCGCGGCCAGCGGGCCCATATGGGTCTCGACGTCGAACGGGTCGCCCACGCGCACCTCGGCGAATGCCCCTGCCAGCGCCTCGACCAGCTCGTCGTGCCGGCTGCGGGACACGATGATCCTGGTCAGCGAGGAGCAGACCTGGCCTGACAGGAACGTCTCTGCGCCGGCGAGGCTCGCCGCCGCGGTCGTGAGGTCCATGTCGTCGAGGATCACCGCGGCAGACTTGCCGCCGAGCTCCAGGGTGCAGCGGGCGATGCGTTCGCCGCAGAGGGACGCGATGCGGCGGCCCGCCGCCGTCGATCCCGTGAACGTGATCTTGTCGACCCTGGGATCTCGCACGAGCAGCTCGGAGACCTCGCGGTCGGCGGTGACGACGTTGATCACCCCCGCCGGGAGCCCCATCTGCTCGGCCGCCTCAGCCACCACGTATGCCTCGCCCGGCGCTTCCGGCGACGCCTTCAGCACCACGGTGCAACCCGCGATGAGCGCCGGCGCGAGCTTCTGCGCGATCAGGCTCAACGGCGCGTTCCAGGGAATGATGGCGCCGACGACGCCGACCGGCTCGCGGACGAGGAGGCCGAACTCGCCGCCCGCGGTGGGCGTGGCTCGCTCCTCGAACGGGAACGTGTCGGCCAGCCCGGCGTAGTAGCGGAAGAGCCCCGTCACGTAGCCCACCGACGCGGACGCGATCCAGTGCAGCACGCCCGACTGCTTGGGCCAGATCTGACCGAGGTCGTCAGCCCGGGCGTCGATCGCGTCGGCCAGCGCCCGCATGTGCTCGGCCCGCTCCGCATGGGTCAGGCGCGGCCACGGTCCCTCGTCGAAGGCCTGGCGGGCCGCGGCCACGGCCCTGGACATGTCGGCCTCTTTGGCCTCCGCAACCCGCAGAAACAGTTCCTCGGTGGCGGAGTCGATCACGTCGATCGACGCGTTCGAAGACGGCTGCACCCACTCGCCACCGATGAAGAACCGGTCGGCGTGGCGCACCGGCGCCGCCGTCTCGTTGGCCAAGGTCATGTCGCCGCTCCCGAATTAGTCAAGTGATTGAGCAATGTTACGCTAACCCACATGCTGCTCGACGGGCAGGCTGGGCTGGTCACCGGCGCCGCGCAAGGGCTCGGCCGAGCGATCGCGGTCAGGCTGGCCGGGACCGGAGCCAAAGTGATCGTCAACGACATCAACGGCGCCGGCGCGGAGGACACGGTGTCGCTGATCCACCGGGCGGGCGGCACGGCGGTGGCCTGCCCTGGCGACATCTCGGTCGAGGACGACGTGGTCCGCATGGTGGCTGCGGTCAGCGCCGAGTTCGGCATGATCGACTTCGCTTGTAACAACGCCATCCCCGCAGTGGAGATGCAGCGGATCGAGGACCTCGACCATGGCTACGCGCGGAAGCTGGCCGACGTGATCCTGGTGGGCACCGCCCTGTGCATGAAGCACGAGCTGCGGGCGCTGAAGGATCGCGGGGGCGCGGTGGTCAACATCAGCTCGACTGCCCACCTCCGGGGCCAGGAGAACACCGGCTTCTACGCCGGGTGCAAGGCCGGGATCGAGGCGCTCACCCGGGTCGCGGCCAACGAGAGCGGAGGATTCGGCATCCGGGTGAACGCGGTGCAGGCCGGGGCCATGCTCACACCGGCTCTCCGCCAGCTCCTCGATGCCGACGAGGGCGTGCGCGAGCGGGTAGAGGGCGGTGTGCCCCTCGGCCGGATCGGTGAGCCCGACGAGATCGCCGGTGTCGTTCTGTTCCTCCTGAGCGACCTTGCCAGCTACCTAACCGGCTCGGTGGTCACCGCCGACGGCGGAGGGCTGCTGCACGGGTCGAGCCTCGCCCGGGCCAACGTGGACTAACGGGCGAGGACGAGCTCGGTCACGCCGTAGACGCCCATCGGCGGTCGGCGGGGTACGTCACCGAGACACTCGACCTTGTCGAGCCGCTCGACCATGACCTTGAACAGCTCGACGAGCTCCAGGCGGGCCAGCGCCGCACCGAGGCAGAAGTGGGGGCCGAAACCGAACGAGAGGTGACGCGACTCCTTGCGCCGGATGTCGAACTGGTCGGGTCGAGGGTTTAGCTGGGGATCGCGGTTGGCGACGGCGACGGCGAGCGAGATGAAGGTGCGAGGCGGGTACTCGACCCCCGCGTGCGCGAACGGCTCGGGGTTCATACGGGTCAACAGCGGGGTGACCGGGCGCAGGCGCACTGCCTCCTCCACCGCGTTGGCCACCAGGTCCGGTTGTGCTCGCAGGTCGGGCCAGACGTCGGGATGCTCGGCGAAGACGGTGACGGCCAGGCAGCTCTGGTGCCTCGTCGTATCCATCCCCGCGTTCAGCACGGAGGCCGTGATCGAGATGATCTCGTCGTCGGCCAGCCTGTCGCCATCAACCTCCATCTGTACCAACTGACTCAGGAGGTCGTCGACGGGCTGTGTCCGCTTGGCGTCGACGAGGGCGCGGAGGTAGTCGTCGACCTCGAACGCGACCTTGGCCAACCCGTCGATGGCATCAGCGTTGAGGCTGAACTGGGCCTTGGTGATGGCGTCCGCCGCCGTCTCCAGCCACGGGAGATCGTCCTCCGGAACGCCGAGCATCCCCCCGATCACTGCCGCGGGGTAGCCCGAGACGATGTCGTTCAGGAAGTCGATGCTGTCGCCGGCTTGGGTATCGAAGCGCTGCTCGAGGAACGCCCGCATGCCCGGCGCCAGGCCTGCGACTGCCTTGGGGGTGAAGACCCGGTTCACCAGGTTGCGTAGCCGGTGATGAGGAAGGCCGTCGAGGCCGAGGATCACCCGCTTCGCCCGCTCGAGCAACCGCCCGGTGATCCCCAGCATCTCGTACTGCTCGACGACCGGAACCTTGAGCTTCGGGTTGCTGAGCAGGCTGTTGACGTCGTCATAGCGCGTGAACGCCACGCCGAAGGGGGTGGACACGACGCGCTGGGTCGGCGCGAGCTCCACCAGTCGGCCCAGCCAGTCCTCGGAGACCCCGTCCGTTTGGAGGGGGTCCCAGTCGGGCGTCATGTCAGCGCCGGCGCCTGGACGAGGTCCTTCACCGCCGGAACGGTGGGCGGGGCGCTGCGCCAGTCGGGCACACCGTGTTCGACCTTGCCGACCGGCATCTTGTCGTCGTTGACCCCGGCCCAGTGGGCGTGGTTCAGCTGATGGAGTGTGAAGCACGCGTTCAACGCGTTGTAGAAACCCATGTTGTCCTGGGTCTGGTTCACCGACTCCTTGATGAGCAGTGACGTCACCGTCGGCCGTTCCGCAATGCGTCGGGCGAACTCCATCGTCCGGTCCTCGAGGTCAGCTGCGGGGAACACCTTGCTGACCATCCCGAGGCGGTGGGCCTCATCGGCGTCGATCGAGTCGCCCGTGAGCAGCAGCTCCTTGGTCTTGCGGACACCGAATTCCCATGGGTGGGCGAAATACTCGAGACCGCACATGCCGAGACGGGCGCCGACCACATCGGCGAAGCTGGCATCGTCGGCGGCGACGATCAGGTCACAGGCCCATGCCAACATCAGGCCGGCGGCGTACACGGTGCCGTGCACCTGGGCGATGGTGATCTTGCGCAGGTTGCGCCAGCGAAGGGTGTTCTGGAAGAAGTAGTGCCACTCCTGGAGCATGTACAGCTCGGCGCCCTCGCGCGTACCGCCGTTGGTCACGAAGCTCGGGTGGAGGTCGGGGCCGGGCGTGCGCTCGGCGATCGATTCCTTGGAGCCCATGTCGTGGCCGGATGAGAACATCGGCCCCGTCCCGCCCAGGATGACCACGCGGACCTGGTCGTCGGCCTCAGCCTTCAGGAAGGCGTCGTCGAGCTCGACGAGGAGCCCCCTGCTCTGTGCGTTCCGGGTCTTCGGACGGTTCAGCATGATCCTGGCGATCTTGCCGTCGTCGTAGGTGTCATAGGTGATGAACTTGTAGCTGGACATTGCAACTTTCCCTTCTGCGTATGTCTTCGTCGGTTCGATCCAGGCTCACCGCGCCTTGGCCGCCACCTCCTCGCTGAAGCGCTGCAGTGCGTCCAAGGCCATGTCGAAGCTGCCTCTCGGAACCCCGACGCCGGTCCAGCCGACGCCCATGGCTGACAAGCCGTGCAGTCGCTCGAGCCGTTCGTCGGCCGGCATCGCCTCCCCGAGGTCGGTGGCGCCGGGGGTGTTGGCGATGATCTCGATGTCGTCGACGGACCGACCGTGGGCGTCGAGGCGCCGACCGAGCTCGCGGATCGTTGCCGCGAGCGCGTCGTCGCCGTCGATGGCAGGTGTGCGGGCCGTGCGGGCAACCACGGGGACGCCGGTCAGCGGTGCCCACCCCTGGCCCCAACGGGCCACGCGGTCGAGCACGACGCTGCTGTTGCCACCCAGCCACAGAGGCGGATGCGGCCGCTGCCGCGGGCCGGGCCGCAGGACCTGACCCACCGCCTTGAAGTGGCGGCCCTCGTGCGCCAATCCGTCCTCGGCCCAGAGCCGGTGCAGCACGTCGACCGCCTCGTCGAAGAGCTCGTTGCGCTCGTCAAAGTCCACACCGAGCGCCGCGAACTCCGATCGCAGATAGCCCGTGCCGATCACGAATGTCGCCCGTCCCCCGGAAAGGACGTCGAGCGAGGTCATCGACTTCGCAAGCAGCAGTGGGTTCCGGTAGGGGACGACGACGAGATAGGTCATGAGCCGGATCCGCCTCGTCACCGCCGCGCAGAAGCTCAGGCCCGCGAACGGGTCGAACGTCTCATGGCCGCCGCCGTCGAGCCACTTCTTCGACGGGGCCGGATGATCGGTGAGTGAGATCGCGTCGAGTCCCATGGCCTCGACATTGGTCGCAAATTTGACGATATTCTCCGGGTCGAGCCAGGCGCCGCCGTCGACGTCGCTCAGGAGCGGGTATTCGACCATGAACTGCAAGGCGATCTCCTCGTGATGGAGCGTTGGGATCCAGGGGCGGCGTTCCCATCGATCCATTACCCGGCCGGGCGCCTCGTGCACGCTGGGCTGGGACGGACCGCGGACCGATGGCCCGAGCGGATCGCGGTGACGTTCGAGGACGAGACGTTCTCGTTCCGCGAGATGGACGCACTGAGCAACGCGATGGCCCGCCTCTTGCTGGAGGTCGGTGTCCGTCCCGGCCAGCGCGTCGGAATCATGGCGATGAACCGGCCGGAGTTCGTCATCGCCCTTTATGCCGTGCTGAAGACGGGCGCGGCGCTGGTATCGATGAGCACCGCATGGAAGGACTTCGAGCTCGGCCATGCGTTGGAGCTGACTGAGCCGACCTTCGTCGTCCACGACAGCACCGCAGCTGACCTGCTCGGCGGTCGCTTCAAGGAGTCGCAGCTGATCGACGTCGACGCCTCGGACTTCTGGACTCGGCTGCTCGATCGGAGCGGCGAACGTCTCACCGTCGAGGGCCTGGGTGACGACGCCGAGGCGATTCTCGTCTTCAGCTCCGGCACGACGGGCTTGCCCAAGTCGGTGCGCCATACCCACCGCTCGCTGTCGGCCGCGATCGAGCACTGGCGCTCGTCGTTGGGGCTCACCGAGGACGACCGCTTCCAGATCGCGACGCCGCCGTTCCACATCCTTGGCGTCCTCAACATCGTCACCGCCGTGGCCGCCGGCGCCCAGGTGCGCCTCCACCGTCGCTTCGACCTCGACAACCTGCTCTTTCATGCGGCCCGCGACCGGACCACGCTCGAGATGGCTGTTGCGCCGATCGCTCTCGCGATGTCCCGTCACTCGGACCTGGAACGCTTCGACCTCTCGGCCATGCGCTACATCGTGTGGGGCGCGACGCCGATCAACGAGGCTGTGGCCCGGCTGGTCACCGAGCGCACAGGCGTCCGCTTCATGCCCGGTTATGGAACAAGCGAGGTGCCGGTGATCAGCATGAACCCGGTGCGCCGCCCGCAGCTGTGGCGCCTCGACGCCGCCGGCATCCCGGTCCATGACGTCGTCGTTCGCATCGCCGACCTCGACACCCACGCGACCTTGCCCGACGGTGAGAGCGGGGAGATCCAGGTGCGGAGCCCGTCGACGATGGCGGGCTACATCCCCGAGGCGGCCAATGCCGATGCCTTTGTGGACGGCTGGTACCGCACCGGTGACGTCGGGTGGCTCGAGCCCGGCGGGTGGGTGCACATCACCGACCGGTTCAAGGAAATGATCCGAGTCAACGGCTTCCAGGTGGCGCCGGCCGAGATCGAGACCGTGCTGCTCGGCTCGCCCGCGGTCCTCGACTGCGCCGTGTTCGGCGTGGAGGACGAGGAGACAGGCGAGGCGGTCATCGCTGCCGTCCAGCTCGCCGCCGGAGCGGGATCGTCCGCGGACGAGCTCAAGCAGCTCGTCCGCACCTCGCTGGCCAGCTACAAGCAGCTCAGTCATGTCGCCGTCGTCGACGAGATCCCGCGGCTTCCGTCGGGCAAGGTGCTGCGGCGCACGCTCAAGGAGCAGTGGCTGGCCTCGACGGGCTGACCGCCGGCAAAGAGCAGTGACGCGAGCCGGCGCCGCTCGAGATGCGCCGGACCCAGGGCGAGGGGCCAGGCCCGGCCCCGCCGGTAGTGGAGTTGGATGTCGGACTCGCGGGCGACGCCGTAGCCGCCGTGGAAGTGCAAGGCTCGGTCGGTCACCCGCTCGGCCACCTCGGCTGCGAAGAGCACAGCCATACTGGCCAGCGCCGACCCTTGGGTGATGTCGTTCATCCCGACGTCAACGGCCCCTGCCCCCGGCTGCTCGAGGGCCCACGCCGCCTTGCCGGCCAGCAGCCGCGCCCCGGCGATGAGGCCGGGCAGGTCGGCGAGGCCGTGCTGCACGGCTTGGAACGTCCCGATGGGCACGCCGAACTGCTTGCGCTCGAGTACGTAGCCCATCCCGATCTCCAGCGCGCTCTCGGACAGTCCTACGAGGGACGCGGCGGTCAGCACGCGCCACCGGTCTGCGAGGTCGGCGTGCAAGGCGCCGTCGCCGAGCGGCTCGAGATCGGCATCGTCGAGCCGCACGTCGGCGAGGGCCTGCGATCCGAGGTTCGGTGGTGCGGTGCCCGGGGGATTCTGGCGGATCGCGACGAGACGGTCGCGGTGCATGCCGACGACGACGCCGGCGACTGCGGCCCCCGGCACGGTGCGCCACCACCCGTCGACCGACCGGCGCAGCGCGAGCGTCGCGACGGTCTCCCCGGCGATCACATCGGCGAACGGGGTCGGGTCGGGCTGCGCCACGGCAGAGGCGGCGAGCTGGTGCTCGGTCACTGTGACTGGGGCAAGGGCGCGCCCGAGCTCCTCGGCGGCCACGGCGAGCTGGGCGACGGTGGCGCCGCCACCGCCGGCGGCGGGGTCCACGGCCATGGCGGGGACGCCGAGGCCGACCAGCTCCTGCCACAGCTTGTCGTCGTGGCCGAGTGGCTCGGCGCGACGAACCGCGTCGCCCGACCCGTTGGCGAAGAGGCTCCGGAGAATGCTTCGGAGGGCTGCCTCGTCCTCGTCGTCCCGAAGCCTGACCAAGCGACTGCCTACAAGGTGTCGGCGATAGGCACGAGGTTCTGCTTGGACGCGGCCGTCATCTCGGCGTGGTGGCCGTGCACGATGACCTCCCGGCGGGCGAACTTCCACTGCCCGTCGACCTTGAGAAGGTCGTCCTTGTAGACGCCGACGCCGAAGAGGGCGAGATCGGGGTAGCGGTAGAAGGCGTGGTCGACCGAGACCTTGGCCGTGTCTCCATCGATTTCGATCAGCGGCGTGGAGAGCATGTGCTTGCCCATGTGCCGCCGGGCCGTAAAGGCGACAACCTCCTCTCGCCCGACGTAGTCGCGGCCGAAGCAATGGAGCACGGCATCGTCGGTGAACAGGGCGCCGTACGCGTCCCACTCGGCGAGGTCGTTGTGCATCGCGTTAGCGGCAAGCAGGGCGAGGATGGCTCGCAGGTCGTCGCAGTCGCAGCCCATGCGTACGGTGATAGCACTCGGAGTCGAGAATGGTCAAATATGCGACGATCTCGGGGGTCCGGCTCAGAGACGCAGGCCGTACTCCTCGATGACGAGGTCAGCGCGCCGGAACACACCTTCGTCCGGTGGGCGGCGCGGCGGTCGGGGAGGGCCGGCGGCCAACCCGAGTCGCTCGAGCACGGCCTTGGCGAGCAGCAGCCCGCCATCGCTGAGGAGGCGGAGGAAGAGTCGCAGGATCGACGTGTAGGCGTCGTTGACCGCGCCCGCGTCCTGCTTCGTCCATGCCGCGCTGAAGGTGCGGTACAGACCGGGGGCCACGTTGACGTCCAGTGAGCTGACTGCCCCGCTGGCGCCGAGTGCGAGCGCCTCCAGGAGGTGCACCGGCGATCCGAGCAACACGGGCAGGCGCCCGTCGATGGCCTGGAGCAGGCGGGGGAGGTACGTGTACTCGCGCAGCTGCGTGGCGATGATGCCCTGCACTCGACCGGCGCTGGTCAGCTCGGCCAGGAGGGCGGCGGGGACGTCGTAGCCGACTGACATGTGCGTGGCGAGGAACGCGGGACCGTCGATGGCGTCCAGCACGTCGAGGTAGAACGCCCGCAACTCTGCTTCCGAAGGCAGATAGCTGTGCCCGGGATCGAGCGGGCCGACCTGCACGGCATCGACCCCACAGCGCTCCATCATGCGGGCAAAGGCAATCGCCGTTGCTGCTGTCTTCGGCTCCGGACCCATCGCAACCACGGGGGTGCGCCCGCCGACCTCGTCGACCGCGATCTCGGCGATGCGCACCATCTCCGGGTCGCCCAAGGTGTTGGCCTCGGCCATGCCGCTGCTCACCAGCCAGACCGCCAGCTGCTCGTCTGCGACACGGCGTAGCTGTTGCCGCAGGGCGTCCTCGTTGACGGTGCCATCGGCTCGGAACGGGGTAATGACCGAAGCGGCCAGCATGAGCTCCACGGCCGCACACAGTAGCGTTTGGTCAAGAAGTTGAGGGTTTGGGCGGCCGGATCTACGATTCGTGGACCATGACGAGTGTCGACTTCAGCACCTACCAGGCGATGGAGGTCGTCCGCGACGGGCCGGTCCTCACGGTGACGTTCAATCGCCCTGCCGAGCTCAACGCCATCAACCGCGATGTGCACCGCGAGCTCGAGTCGCTCTTCCTCGACATCGATCG
>DASZJL010000192.1:0-13440 GCA_035948135.1 Acidimicrobiales bacterium
CGTCGACTGCCCCGACCGCCGCATCACGCGCGCCGTCCTCGAGGTCGTGGCCGAGGCCCTCGACGGCCAGACCGAGGTCACCGTGCTCGTGCCGCGGCGTGAGTACCGGCGCTTCTGGCATCGCCTGCTGCACGACCGCACCGGCGACGCCATCGCCCGGGCCGTGTCGCAGCTGCCGCACGCCAACGTGACGTTCGTGCCGTACCACCTGGGTACCGACCCGCATCCTTCGGAGGTTTCATGACACCGCTCGCCAAGCTCCTCAAGCGACGCGAGGAACAGGAGCCCGAGGTCGACGACTGGGCCGAGATGTGCCGCGGCACAATCCCCGTCGCCGAGGTCGAGTGGCGCACCCGGGCCAAGGTGGCGGGCCGGGTCCGTTCCTTGCGGGTGCAGCCGTGGGCAGGGGTGCCGACCCTCGAGGGAACGCTGGTCGACGGCACCGGTGGCATCAGCGTCGTCTTCCTCGGCCGCCGCCACGTGCCGGGCATCCGGCCCGGCACTCGGATGGTCATCGAAGGCATGGTCGGCGACCACGCCGGCCGCCTGGCGATCCTCAACCCCGACTACCGGCTTCTGGCGGTCCCCGAGTAGGGCCGAGAGCTGACCCGGCGCCGCTCAGCGCCGACCCAGCCAAGCTTGCATTTTTCGGCCCCCAAAAAGTAGGTTGCGGGCCGCCAAAGCAATGGATGGAGCCCTGTCCAAGTCGGAGCGCGAGACGCTCAAGGCCGTCTTCCGGCTGGCCAAGGATGGCGAGGGCGCGCACACGGGTGAGCTCGCCGCCCACCTTGGTGTTTCGCCCGGAACGGCGACCGCCACCGTCAAACGGCTGGCCGGCCGGGGCCTGCTCGACCACCGCCCGTACCGGGGCGTGGAGCTCACCAAGGCGGGGAGGCGAGAAGCGGCCGCGTCGATGCGACGCCACCGGATCGTGGAGCGCTTCCTCTCCGACATGCTCGGCTACGCGTGGAACGAGGCTGACCGCCTGGCCGGCTCGTTCGAGCACGAGCTGCCCCAGGAAGTCGAGGACCGGATGTACGTGGCCCTGGACCGGCCGTCGACGTGCCCGCACGGCTTTCCGATCCCCGAGCCGGAGACGGCCGAGATCCCCGACATGCCGCCGCTGTACCAACTCGAGGCCGGTGACGTCGCGGTCGTCGCCATCTCCGGCTCGACCGAGCCCGACATGGTGGCGTTCCTCGACACGTTGGGGCTGCGGCCCGGCGTCCGGGTCGAGGTGCTGGAGAAGCACCCCTTCGACGGCCCGATGGTCCTGCAGGTCGACGGCAGCCGCCGCACGCTGGGCGAGAAGGTGGCGCGCCAGATCTACGTTCGCAAGGAGCCCGCCAAGGGCTCACGTTCCAGGAGGGAAAAGTCAGCATGACCCACGTCCTCGCCGCTGAAGGCGGGTACCAGGCCTTCCACCTCGGTGGAGCCGAGTGGTTCTGGTTGTTCTTCTCGGCGGCCACGGCCGTGCTCGCCGTCGTGGTCGGCTTCTACCTCATGCGCGGCGTGCTGGCGGCCGACCAGGGCACGCCGACGATGCGCGAGATTGCCGGTGCCATCCAGGAAGGCGCCATGGCCTACCTGCGGCGCCAGTTCCGCACGATTGCCATCATCGTTGTGCCGCTGGCAGTGCTCGTCTTCTTCACGTCGACACACGTCCTCAAGCCGGACGGCACCGAGGCCCTGTCGTTCGCGCAGTCGGGCCTGTTCCGGACCTTGGCGTTCATCGCCGGCGCGTTCATGTCGGGCCTCACCGGCTTCATCGGCATGAGCCTGGCCGTGCGGGGCAACGTGCGGACGGCGGCTGCGGCGAAGAGCGGCTCGCTGCCGGGCGCTCTCAAGGTCGCCTTCCGCACCGGTGGTGTGGCCGGCATGTTCACCGTGGGCTTGGGCCTCATCGGGGCGACGATCATCATCATGCTGGCCCAGAACACCGCCACCGCCATCCTCATCGGCTTCGGGTTTGGTGGCTCCCTGCTCGCCCTGTTCATGCGAGTAGGCGGCGGCATCTTCACCAAGGCAGCCGACGTCGGCGCCGACCTGGTCGGCAAGGTCGAAGCCGGCATCCCCGAGGACGATCCCCGCAACGCCGCGACCATCGCCGACAACGTCGGTGACAACGTCGGCGACTGCGCCGGCATGGCGGCCGACCTGTTCGAGAGCTACGAGGTCACGCTCGTGGCGTCGATCATCCTGGGCGTCGCGGCCTTCAATTCCATCGGCGCCAACCCGGCTCTCGGTCTGATCTTCCCCCTGATCGCGCGGGCGATCGGTGTGCTGGCGTCGATCGTGGGCGTGTTCGCGGTGCGGGCGACCGACAAGGACAAGTCGGCCATGGCCCCGATCAACCGCGGCTTCCTGACCGCCGGCACCCTGACGATCATCGGAACCGGCCTGGTCGCCCTCCTGTATGTCGGCAACCACCACCATCCTGGCGCCCTCTCCAACGAAGGATGGCGCTGCTTCGGCGCCGTCGTGATTGGGCTGGTGCTCGCTCAGGCCGTGAGCCGCCTCACCGAGTACTACACGTCGACGGAGACGGCGCCCGTGCAGGAGATCGCCGAGGCGTCGCGGACGGGCCCGGCCACGACGATCCTCTCCGGCATCAGCTCGGGGCTCGAGTCGACCGTGTTCGCCATCATCGCCATCGCCATCACCATCGCTGTTGCGCTGGCCCTCGGCGGCGGCAACATCCAGTTCTCCTTCTACCTCGTGGCCCTGGCCGGCATGGGAATGCTGGCCACGACCGGGGTCGTCGTCAGCGAGGACACCTTCGGCCCCGTGGCCGACAACGCGGCCGGCATCGCCGAGATGTCGGGCGAGTTCGAGGGTGAGCCCGAGCGCATCATGGTGAGCCTCGATGCCGTTGGCAACACGACCAAGGCCGTCACGAAGGGCTTCGCGATCGGGTCGGCGGTCATCGCCGCGGTCGCTCTCTTCGCTTCGTTCATCGAAACCATCGGCACCGAGCTGAAACTCGGCAAGGTCGGTACCGAGCTCTTCCATGCTCTCGACACCCAGATCAACGTGGCTGACCCCAAGACGTTCATCGGCCTGCTCATCGGCGGGTCGATTGCGTTCATGTTCTCGGCCCTCGCCATCCGTGCCGTTGGCCGCTCGGCGGGGACCGTGGTGCAAGAGGTGCGCCGCCAGTTCCGCGAGCACCCCGGGATCATGGACTACACCGAGAAGCCCGAGTACGGCCGGGTCATCGACATCTGCACGAGCTCGGCCCTGCGCGAGCTGGTGACGCCCGCTCTCTTGGCCGTCCTGACACCGGTCATCATCGGGTTTGGCATCAACTACCTGGCCCTCGGCGCTTTCCTCGCCGCTGTCATCCTCACCGGCCAGCTGATGGCGGTGTTCCTGTCCAACTCTGGCGGCGCGTGGGACAACGCCAAGAAGTTCATCGAAGACGGCCACTACGGCGGCAAGGGCTCCGAGGCCCACAAGGCCGCGGTCATCGGCGACACGGTCGGCGACCCGTTCAAGGACACCGCGGGGCCGGCCCTCAACCCGCTGATCAAGGTCATGAACCTCGTGTCGCTGCTGATCCTCCCGGCGGTGATCAGCCTGCGCCACAACGACACGGCGCGCTACGCCATCGCCGGCGTGGCGCTGGTCGTGCTGGCGGTCGCCATCGCCTACTCCAAGCGCCAGGTGTCGTCGATGACGGAGGACGAATCCGCCGTCGAGGCCATGGTGCCCGACGACGGGATCGGGCCGGACGACCCGCCCGAGAAGATCGCCCTCGAGGCCCTGGACCGCTGGATCTACGACCTGGGCGACGAGGAGCACGAGCTCCGCACCCAGCTCCGGAAGGCCAAGACCGGCCTCGAAGCCGAGCTGAAGGAATCGCTGGCCTCGGGGAATCCCGGCCGGGCGAAGGCGGCGGGCAAGAAAAAGGCCACCAGCCCCGCCGCGGCCACCCGAGCGGCGCAAACGCGCGCAAAGCGGCGCTGATTTCACTACCTGTAACGCTGACGTAGGCGTCAGGCAGCGGCCTCGGGCGGGGGCCGCTGTTTGACATTGGGCGCCGGTCCTGCCCAACCTCGTTCTCCTATGGCCAAACCGCTCGTGATCGTGGAGTCGCCCGCCAAGGCGCGGACGATCTCCCGTTTCCTCGGCGGCGACTTCATCGTGGAGTCGTCGATCGGCCACGTGCGCGACCTGCCCCGCAACGCGGCCGAGGTGCCCGCGTCACACAAGGGCGAGGCCTGGGCGCGCCTCGGCGTCGACATCGAGCACGACTTCAAGCCCCTCTACGTCGTCAACAGCGAGAAGCGCCAACAGGTCGCCAAGCTCAAGCGTCTGCTGAAGGATGCCAGCGAGCTGCTGCTCGCCACCGACGAGGACCGCGAAGGCGAGTCGATCGCGTGGCACCTGCTCGAGGTCCTCTCGCCGCCGGCCCGCCTGCCGGTGAAGCGGATGGTGTTCCACGAGATCACCCCGGGCGCCATCGAGCGGGCCGTCGACGAATGGCGTGAGCTCGACCGCCGGCTCGTCGACGCCCAAGAGGCGCGCCGCATCCTCGACCGCCTCTACGGCTACGAGGTGTCGCCCGTCCTCTGGAAGAAGGTCATGCCGAAGCTGTCGGCGGGGCGGGTCCAAAGCGTCGCCACGCGCATGATCGTGGACCGCGAGCGGGCCCGGATGCGGTTCCGCTCGGCGACGTGGTGGGACATCGAGGGCACGTTCGCCACTGGCGACGGCAGCTTCGGCGCCGGCCTGGTCGCGGTCGACGGGCGGCGCCTGGCCACGGGTCGTGACTTCGGAGAGTCGGGGCGCATTGCGGCCGATGCCGACGCGGTGGTCCTCGACGAGGCCGCAGCCTCGGGCCTCTCCGAGCGCCTGCGCGACTCGAACTTCGCGGTGCGGAGCGTCGAGGAGAAGCCCTACAAGCGCTCGCCATACGCGCCGTTCATGACCTCGACGCTGCAGCAGGAGTCGGGCCGCAAGCTGCGCTACGGCTCACAGCGCACGATGTCGATCGCCCAGCGTCTGTACGAGAACGGCTACATCACCTACATGCGCACCGACAGCACCACGCTGTCGGAGACGGCAATCACCGCGGCGCGTGCGCAGGCCCGAGAGCTTTACGGCGCCGACTACGTGCCAGAGAAGCCCCGCCACTACGACAAGAAGGTGAAGAACGCCCAGGAGGCGCACGAGGCCATCCGTCCCGCCGGCGACCGCTTCCGCACGCCCGACCAGGTCGCGAGCGAGCTGGCCGACGACGAGTTCCGTCTCTACGAGCTGATCTGGAAGCGCACGGTCGCGTCGCAGATGACCGACGCCCGGGGCCGCAGCGTGCAGGTCCGCCTCGGTGGCGTGTCCTCGGCGGGGGAGGACGCCGAGTTCGCGGCGTCGGGCAAGATCATCGACTTCCCGGGCTTCATGCGCGCCTACGTCGAGGGCTCCGACGATCCCAACGCCGCCCTCGAAGACCAGGAGGTGCGTTTGCCGCAGCTGGGCGAAGGCACCGCGCTCGATGTCGTCGACCTCGAACCCAAGGGCCACCAGACTCAGCCTCCCGCCCGCTTCACGGAGGCGTCATTGGTCAAGGCCCTCGAGGAGATGGGCGTCGGCCGGCCGTCGACCTACGCCTCGATCATCGGAACCATCCAGGACCGCGGCTACGTGTGGAAGAAGGGTTCGGCCCTCGTCCCCTCGTTCGTCGCCTTCTCCGTTGTGACCCTGCTCGAGCAGCACTTCGCGGACCTCGTCGACTACGCGTTCACGGCCCGCATGGAGGACGACCTCGACGAGATCGCCAGCGGCGGCCAAGAGGCGATCCCCTGGCTCCGGCGCTTCTACTTCGGCAACGGGCGCGAGGGTCTGCACGACCTCGTGCACGAGCGCATCGGCGAGATCGACGCTCGCGAGGTGAACTCCATTCCCCTGGCGTGGGGCAACGGCGAGGGGGACGGCGAAGGCGACAGCGACGGGCGGATCATCGTCCGCGTCGGCCGCTACGGCCCGTACCTCCAGCGCGGCGACGAGACGGTGTCGATCCCCGAGGACATGGCGCCCGACGAGCTCACACCCGAGCGGGCCGAGGAGCTCCTGACGGCGCCCAGCAGCGACCGGACGCTGGGGGAGGATCCGGCGACGGGGCTGCCGGTCTACGTGAAGGCCGGTCGCTTCGGTCCCTACGTCCAGCTCGGTGAGATCGAGGAGGGCGCGGAGAAGCCGAAGACGGCGTCGCTGTTCAAGGACATGTCGCCAGAGACCGTGACGATCGACGACGCCCTGCGTCTGCTCAGCCTTCCCCGCGTCGTGGGGACCCACCCCTCCGACGGCGAGGAGATCGTCGCCCTCAACGGCCGCTACGGTCCGTACGTCAAGAAGGGTGCCGAGACGCGGAGCCTCGATGCCGAGGAGCAGCTCTTCACCATCGATCTCGACGCCGCGCTGGCCTTGCTGGCCGAGCCCAAACGGCGCCGGGGCCAACGGGCGACGGCCGCCCCCCTGCGGGAGCTGGGGGCCGACCCCGCCACCGGCGAGCCCGTCGTCGTCAAGGACGGCCGGTTCGGGCCCTACGTCACCGACGGCACGACCAACGCGTCGCTGCGCAAGGGCGATTCGGTCGACGACATCACCCTCGAGCGGGCCGCCGAGCTCCTCGTGGAGCGCCGCCAGAAAGCCCCCGTCAAGAAGGCCGCCAAGAAGCGAGCGACGGCCAAGAAGACCACGAAGAAGAAAACCGCGAAGAAGAACGCGACAGCGGCGAAGAAGGCGGCAAAGAAGCAGGCGTAGCCCGTCCGCCCCGTAACCTCAGCGGCGTGGCGGAGGCGCAGCTCCCCGAGGACGACAACATCCCGCCGCCGGCGTCAAAGCCGCGCCAGAGCCTGCCGCCGCCGGGCGACGCCGTCGACGTCGTCGGTGGTGTGCGCCGCGAGCGCCACCGGTTCCCGATCTTCGGCTATCGCTCGTTCATCCGGCTGTGGGTGGCGCAGTTTGTGTCGTCCCTCGGTGACTGGATCGGTCTGGTCGCGGTGCTCGCGCTGGCCGCCCGCATCGGCAAGTCGTCTCCTGAGACCGCCGTTGGCGTCGTGATGAGCGCCCGCATGATCCCGGGGTTCTTCCTGGGCTCGGTGGGAGGCGTGCTCATCGACCGCTGGGACCGCAAGCGGGTGATGGTCACGTGCGACATCGGGCGCGGCCTGACCATGGCGACGCTGCCGTTCCTCCACACCATCTGGGAGCTGTTCCTGATCTCGCTCCTCCTCGAGGTGCTGAGCCTGCTCTGGACGCCGGCCAAAGAGGCCTCCGTCCCGAACTTGGTGCCCCACGACCAGCTGACGACGGCCAACTCGCTGTCACTCGTCGCCGCTTATGGCACGTTCCCCCTGGCCGGCGGCATCTCCGCCGTCCTCTTCGCCGTCGCCGGGTGGTTGAGCTCGCACTACAGCGGGCTCCAGTTCCTCCACCTCAATCGAGAGTCGGTCGCCATCTATGCCGACGTCGCCACGTTCTTCGTCTCCGCGGCGCTGATCTCCTCGATCGTGATCCCGCGCCGACACGTCCAAGAGCGTGAGCGGATCAACCTTGGTCAAACGTTCACCGAGCTGCGCGAGGGCTGGCGGTTCATCGGCACCAACCCCGTCGTCCGATCAGTGATGATCGGCCTCGGCACCGGGCTCATCGGCGGGGGGATGGTCGTGCCCCTGGGACCGACGTTCGCGTCCAAGGTGCTGCATTCCGGCGACACCGGATTCAGCCTCCTGCTGACGGCGATGGGGACGGGCGTTGCCATCGGCGTCCTCGGCCTGTCGGTCGTCCAGAGGCGCGTTCCCAAGGAGCGCCTCTTCCCGTGGGCCGTGCTCGGGGCGGGCGCGGCCCTGGTGCTGGGGGCGTCGATGTCCGCGCTCGGCCCGGCGCTTGTGTTCGTGGGCGTGATGGGGATCTTCGCGGGCGGTGTGTACGTCATGGGATTCACGCTCATCCAGGAGAACGTCTCCGACGACATCAGAGGTCGCGTCTTCGCCACGCTCTACACGCTCGTGCGGCTGTGTCTCGTCATCGCGCTCACCGTCGGTCCGCTACTGGCGGCCGCTCTCAACAACGTGTCGCCGGGCTCGGTCGACGTCGGAGGGTTCAACGTGCAGCTGTCGGGGGTCCGTCTCACCCTGTGGCTGGGCGGCGTCATCATCATCGGCGCCGGCGTGCTCGCCCACTATGCGCTGCGCGGCCACGAGGTACCCGCCGGCGAGTCCCATGGCTAAGCCCGGCCGCCTCATCGTTTTCGAAGGCGGCGAGGCGTCGGGCAAGTCGACGCAGGCCGCCCGCCTGGCGACCGACCTCGGGGCGGTCCTGACGCGCGAGCCAGGCGGGACCGCGATCGGCAAGCGAATCAGAGAGCTCGTCCTCGACCCGGGGGCGTCGGCAATGGCGCCGTCGACTGAGGCGTTGCTCATGGCGGCCGACCGCGCCCAGCACGTGGCCGAGGTCATCGCGCCGGCGCTCGACGCCGGAAAGGATGTGGTCACCGACCGGTACGTGCCGTCGTCGCTCGCCTACCAGGGCTACGGCCGGGGGATGGACGTCGACGCGCTCCGTCGCGTCTCGACCGAGATGGCAGCCGCAGTCGAGCCCGATCTCGTCGTCCTCTTGGAGGTGCCGGCGTCTATCGCCGCCGGGCGTCTCCAGGGCCGGGACCGCATGGAGGCGGCGGGCGACGAGTTCCACGCCCGCGTCGCCGACGGATACCGCCGGCTGGCGTCGGCCGACCCCGACCGCTGGATCGTCGTCGACGGCGACGGATCGGTTGACGAGGTAGCGGAGCGGGTTCGCGATGCTGTCGAGAAGTGGATGGCGTCGCGACCATGACCGTGCTCGAGCGGCTCGTCGGCCAGGACCAGGCCGTCGGCCGGCTGTCGGCCGCCGCCGGCACGCCCGTGCACGCCTACCTCTTCGCGGGACCGCCGGGAAGCGGCAAGCGCGACGCGGCGCGCGCCTTCGCGGCTGCCTTGCTCTGCCCCAATGGGGGCGACGGCACGTGCGATGTGTGCGAGCGGGTTCTGCACGGCGTGCATCCCGATGTTGTCGTCGTCGAGCGCGCCGGTCCGTACATCACCGTCGATCAGGCTCGCGAGATCGTGCGTCTGGCAATGCGCAGTCCGAACGAGGGCCACCGCAAGGTCCTCGTGCTCACCGACTTCCATCTCGTGAAGGAGGCGGCGCCGACGCTGCTGAAGGTCATCGAGGAGCCGCCGCCCAGCACGATCTTCGTCGTCCTCGCCGACCACGTGCCGGTCGAGCTCGAGACCATTGCCTCCCGCTGCGTGCGCATCGACTTCCGGGCGATCGGCCGCGAGCAACTGGTCGACACGCTCGTGGCCGAGGGCGTCGACGGGGCCGCGGCCGAGGAGGCCGCGGACGCCGCGAATGGCCGCCTGGACCGCGCCCGTCTGCTGGCGTCCGACCCCGACCTGGCGGCCCGCCGCCAGGCGTGGCGTGACGTCCCTCGCCGTCTCGACGGCACCGGCGCGGCCGTCGCGGTCGTGGCCGCCGAGCTGGCGCAACTGATCGGCACGGCCGGAGTCGAGCCGCTGCACGCCCGTCACAAGGCTGAGCTCGAGGCGCTCGAAGAGCGGGCCAGCCGCTACGGCGATCGCGTCAACCGCAAGCAGGTCGACGAACAGCAGCGCCGCGAGCTCCGCCGCCTCCGCATGGACGAGCTCCGCTTCGGCCTCGCCACCCTGCAGCAGGCCTACCGCGACGCACTCGTCGACGGCTCCGGCCCGACCGCCCAATGCCTCACCGCGGTCGACGCCATCGTCGAGGCGGCCGAGGCGCTGGAGCGCAACCCCAACGAGACGCTGCTGCTCCAGGCCCTGCTTCTCAGGCTCCCATCGCTCGCATAGTTCCTCGCTACGCTCGCCCCTTCACCGCCCGAGTAGCTCAGTCGGCAGAGCGGCTCACTCGTAATGAGCAGGTCAGCGGTTCGATTCCGCTCTCGGGCTCTAGCGGCGCCCCGGGCCCTGACCCACCGATCGCCCGGACCGGCGTTGACAAATGACTAGGTGACATTTAGTCCGTTTAGTCATTTGCCAGATTGTTCGTACTTAGTACCGTTTGTTGGCAGCCGCGGCACGAAAGACGGCGGCAGGGGGGCACCAGGATGGGGACGTCGGGCCACGCGCGTCGCGCATTGGCTTCGGTAGCAGCGGGCGTGCTGTTCGCTGGCACGACGACGGCCGCGATCACAGTCGTGACCGCGTCGCCCGCCGCCGCCACGGCGACACCCACCTGCTCCGAGAGTGGCGTCGACACGTTCACGGTCACCTGCAGCGTTGGTACGGGAACCTGGACGCCTCCCCCGGGCGTCACGTCGGTCACCGTCGACGTCGAGGGCGCGGCCGGCGGACAGGCCCTCAACACCCCCTCACCCGGCGGCGCCGGCGGAAAGACGACGGCGACGGTCAGCGTCTCCCCAGGCACCACCTACACGGTCGTGGTCGGCGGCAAGGGGGGTAAGGGTGAGAGCTCCGGCGGCGCCGGCGGCTCCAACGGCGGCGGTCCGGGTGGCACATCCGGCTTTCCCGGCGGCGGCGGCGGGGGCCGGTCCGA
Organism: Acidimicrobiales bacterium; assembly: GCA_035948135.1. Taxonomy (GTDB): domain Bacteria; phylum Actinomycetota; class Acidimicrobiia; order Acidimicrobiales; family AC-14; genus CADDZP01. The sequence goes on from DASZJL010000192.1 coordinate 10,582, forward strand.
GTTCGACATCGGCGCGACCCCGTTGCTGATCGCAGGCGGCGGCGGGGGTTCCGGTAATCAGACCCAGAGTGGGGACAGCTTGGGCGGGGCAGGCGGCGGCGCGAGTGGCAACGACGGTCATTCGGGTGGCGCCGCTGGCGGCTTCGCCGGCACCCCGACCGGGCCGGGCGGTGGCGGCGGCGGCAAGAATGGGTCTCCGTCGGGTACCGCGGGCTCAGGCTCGACTGGCGGCTCGGGCGGGGGCGCAAGCGGCAACACGAACGGGGGTGGTGGCGGCGGCGGCGGCTACTTCGGCGGCGGGGGCGGCGGCGCGGCCAACGCCGGCGGCGCAACCAGCTCGCGCTTCGACGCTGGGGGCGGCGGCGGCGGGTCCGGCTACCTCGACACCACGACGCACACGGTCACCGGGACAACAACGGCTGGCGCAGGCCAGACCGGCGACGGCCTCGTCACCGTCACCTACCCGCGTCCGACCTTTGACTGCGCCGCACCGGTTGTCGTCGGTGCGATGAACACCGTCACCTGCCCGGTGGGTGTCGACCGCTGGACGCCCCCGGCGGGCGTCAACGTGGTCAATGTCGACGTCGAAGGGGCGGGCGGCCAGGCAAGTGCAGGGCCTGGCGGTATCGGCGGCAAGTCGACCGCAACCGTCGCGGTCACGCCCGGCGCCACCTACAAGGTGCTCGTCGGCGGGGAGGGCGGCAACAACCCCGGCGGTGCCGGCATCAACGGCGGCGGTATCGGCGGACGGAACGCCGGCAGCGGCGGCGGTCGCTCCGAGATCGACGACCCGAGCGCGAACCGCCTCGTCGTCGCGGGTGGCGGCGGTGGCGCCGGGAGCAATGAGCCCATCGGGTCTCACCCGCAGCCATCGGGCGGCGGGGCCGGGGGCGACACCAACGGGGGCGACGGACTCAGGGCCAATGGCAACGCCGGGACAGGCGGCTCGCAAACCGCTCCGGGCAGCGGCGGCGGTGCGGTGGGCGGGCTGAGCGGTACAGGCACCGACGGGGCCAACGGGTCCGGCGCCTCCGGCGGCAGCGGCGGGACCGGCGCGGGCAGCGGCGGTGGCGGTGGGGGTGGCTTCTTCGGTGGCGGGGGTGGTGGGAGCGTCCCGCTCAGCAACGGCGCCGGCGGCGGCGGCGGCTCCGGGCACCTCGACACCAGCACGCACGCGGTGAGCAACGGCGGCATGGTCCTGGGCGGCGGCCAGAGCGGCGACGGCACAGTGACGATCACTTACACGAGCCCGACGGATCTGGCCATCACCAAGACCGACAACGCGGGCGGTTCCTCGATCACGATGAGAGCGGGCACGGCGGTCCCCGGCCGCAGCATCATCTGGACGATCACCGCCACCAACAAGGGGCCGTTCGACGCGTCGGGGGTCTCGATCCAGGACAGCTTCCCCGCGGCGGTGACCAGCGACGCCTATACGGCCTCGGCGACGAGCGGTAGTCCGAGCGGCTTCACCGCCGCGGGCACGGGCAACATCGCCGACCTCGCGGTGTCGATGCCCAGCGGTTCGGCCATCACCTACACGGTCACGGCGAACCTCTCGCCCTCGGCCACCGGGGCGTTGTCGAATACGGCCACGATCTCGCCGGCCGCCACCCAGGGCGACTCAAACTTCGCCAACAACTCCGCCACCGACACCGACAACCTGAGTCCTCAGGCTGACCTGTCGATCAAGAAGACGGACAGTGCGGGTGGCACCTACAGCGCGGCGACCAACAACACCACCGGCGGCAGTGTCGGGAACGGCCAGCACCTCTCCTACACGATCGTCGTGGCCAACACCGGGCCCTCCGGCTCCCCCGCGGCCACGGTGACCGACACCTTCCCGCCCGGGTTCGCCAGCCCCAGCTGGTCGGTGACGGCGACGAGTGGCGGCGCCAGCGCCGCAACCACCTCGGGCTCGGGCTCCATCAGCGACGGCGTGACCCTGCCGGCGGGTTCCTCGCTCACCTTCACGGCCACGGGCACGGCCTCGGGGACCGGAAGCCTGACCAACGGGGCGACGGTCGCCGCGCCGCCCGGCGTCACCGATGGCACTCCGGGCAACAACGCCTCGAGCGACACCGTGAGCGTCACCCCGGCTGCGAACCTGTTGGTCACCAAGAGCGGGCCGTCGAGCGCGCAACCGGGGTCGGACGTCTCCTACACGGTGGGCCTCACCAACAGCGGGCCCGACGCGGCCACCAACGCGTCGCTGTCGGACACCCTGCCGTCGGGAACGTCGTTCGTCTCGGCCACGACCTTGTCTGCGGGCTGGACGTGTGGCAACAGCGGCAACGCGGTGACCTGCACCAACCCGAGCTTCGCAGCGTCGGGCTCGGCCACCTTCACCATCGTGGCCCACGTGGCCTCGGGCGTGACGGGGTCCGTGTCGAACAGCGCGTCGGCGTCGGCGTCTGACGCGCCGACCGCCACCTCCAACACCGTCACCACGGCCGTGCGCTGCCAGAACAACCTCTCCGGCTCCCAGCCCTCGGTGCCCACCCTGTCGGGGGGCAGCTGGTGCCTGTCGGGCGTCAGCACCAACGGCTCGATCAACGTGGGGCCGGGGGCGACGCTCGTGCTCACCAATTCGACCGTCAACGGCGGCATCAACGCCTCGTCGCCGGGTTCGGTGTCGGTGTGCGGCTCGACGGTCAACGGGGCGGTGAACATCTCCGGCGCCTCAGGCTTCGTGCTGTTGGGCGACCCCGGCGATGACAGCTGCGCCGGCAACAGCTTCGGCTCGGGGGTGACGCTCTCCAACAACCACGCCGGCGTCGAGGTCAGCCACAACCAAAAGATCGGCGGCACCCTCACCCTGTCGGGCAACAGCGGCACCACCCTGTTCGACGACGCCCA
>DASZJL010000193.1:0-5599 GCA_035948135.1 Acidimicrobiales bacterium
ACAGCCGGTACGGAGCGGAGCAAGCCAGCCGGGCCCCGCCGATACGGATGAACTGAGCGTCGTGATCAAACGACCGACCGACGGGCGCTGGGCAGTCGCTGAGCGCTACATCAGCACCGCCGGAAAGATGCCGACTGAGGATCAGCTTTGCCACGCGTGAGCGCCTTGCTGGCCGTCGCGGTCGCCGTAGTCTTCCTAGCGGCGCCGCCCGCTTCGGCGAACAACGAAGGCACCGCTGGCTCGAACGGTGACGGGTACACACCCTCGGCTCACACCGACACGAGCTCTCCCGGGCAGTCTTCTGGGCCACAGGCGACACCGGTCTCACACGGTGGCTCTTCGGGGGCCACGACGTGCACGGCTGCTGGGGTCACCGGGCCTATCACAGCGAAACCCCTGTCCGATCAGCAGATCGAGGACGCGTTCACGCGCCACGCGTCGTTCTTCAAGGGCCATGATCAGCCGGGCACGTACTACGACGTCTATTGCGGCGGGCAGTACCTGAACGTCGAGTGGGTCCCCGACGGCTCGCCGCCGCCGGGTGCGGGCGGGCCGGTGCCGGCACCGATCGACCCCACAGCGATCGCGCAGGACGCCATCGATCACATGCCCCTGCCGACGCCGGTGATCCACTTCAACCCGGCCGGCGACCAGCTGGTGAACCTGCCGACATGGCTTTGGATCGATGCAGCGGGCATGCAGGTGCCGCCTGCGTCGGCGGTCGCGGGGCCGGTGACTGTCACCGTGACAGCAACAGCCGTCCGCGTGCGGTGGGACATGGGCAACGGTGACGTCGTGACGTGCACCGGTCCGGGCACACCATGGGCCCAGGGTGATGCCGGGTCTTCACCCGACTGCGGCTACACCTACACGCGCTCGTCAGCCCAACAGGCAAACAAGACCTACAAGGTGACGGCCACCGTCGACTGGACGGCCACCTACACGGTCACCGGCGCCCCGGGCGGGGGGCCGCTCCCCGGTTTGCAGCGCACGGCGTCTCGCCAGGTCCGGGTGGCCGAAACCCAGGCCATCAACACTCCCTGACGCCTACCCCCCGCCGAACAGGCGGCGAGGGTTGTCGGCGAGCATCGAGTCGAACTGCTTGCGCTCCATGCCGCGTGACTCGAGCCTCGGCCAGAAATCGGTGAAGAGGAACGTGTGCGGCCGTTGATACATCTGGTCGTAGATGCTCGGCAGCATCTGGTTGAACATCTCCTCGAACCCCTCGGGGATCGGGTACGGGAACTTGGGCGACGCCAGACAGCACATGTGGTCCTGGCTGAGGCAGACCTTGTCGGCGTGGCCTGCTTCGACGAGCCCCATCACCTGGTCGGCTCGCTGCTCGTCGGGGGCCAGGAGTTCATATCCGCACCGGTCGTAGCCGACGAACGAGCCCCGATCGGCGATGGCACGGATGTAGTCCATGTCCGTGGACTGCCCCTGATGGCCGATCAGGGCGCGCGAAAGATCTGCGCCGTTCTCAGCGAGGATCTCCTGCTGCACGTCGCCGCCCGCAGAGTTCTCGCAATGGCTGATCACGGTCAGGCCTGACTCGGCGGCCGCCATCGCCGCGGCGGCGATGATCTTGCGGTCGTGCTCGCCCGGCGGGTCGCCGGAGGCGATCTTGATGCAGCCGGGCTTGATGCCGGTCTCGCCGATCCCGTTGTTGATCTCGTGCAGGTAGAACTCGGCCACCTCCTCCGACGACCGCACCCGCCAGTAGTACGGGATGCCGATGTGCTCGAGGTAGAAGCCCGTGGAGCACACGATCTGCATGCCCGACTGGCGCGCCACCTCGGCGAGGAGCTCGGGGTCGCGGCCCAGGTCGATGGGACACGGGTCGACGAAGGTGCGCACGCCGTGCTCGGCCAGGCCGGCCATGCGCTCGACGGCGGTGTCGATACAAGCGCTGCGATCCCACGAGTACTCGGGGTCGAGCTGGTCGCCGGGATAGGAGATGCGCACGTGCTCGTGCACCAGCGTGGGCCCGAGGTCGTCGGTGCCGATGGGGCCGAGGACAGTCTGAACGGTCGCCATAGATCGCGGACGCTACTTGCGCCGCTTGCGCGTTGCTCATGGGCTCCGCCCGAGTGGTGCCGCCTACGGCGGCGCTGATTTTTTCGGAGCGATCGGTAGCGAGCTGCGCTCGCTACCGCTTGCTCAGGCCGAACGAGACTCGGCGAGCACGGCGCGCAGATCGGCGTAGGCGGCCCGCACCCTGCTCTTCAGCGTTCCTTCCGGGACCCCAAGGTGGCCCGCGGTCTGCACGAGGGTGTGGCCGGCCAGTACGTGTTCCAGCGCATCCCGCCGTGGAGCATCCAGCCCGGCGATGGCACGGCGGACGCCGGTCGTGAGGTCGATGAGCACAACCGCGTCGGCCGGTCCCCCGCCTGCGTCGGCCGGTTCGGCAACCACCGAGAGATCGACGTGGTGCCGAGTACGTCGAAGCTGGCCAAGGGCCGCGTTGCGGGCGATCCGCAACGTCCAGGCGTCGAGCGAGCCGCGCTCTCGGTCGAACCGGGCCGCATGACGCCAGACGCGCTCGAAGGTCTCCTGCACGACGTCGTCCGCGGCCGCATCGCCCACGATCCGACGCCCGACAGCCCGCACCGACGGCGCCAGCCTGGCGAAAACTTCGGCCAGCGCGTCGCTGCTGCCGGCCGCCACCTCGGCCATCACAGCTACCTCGTCCACTCTGGTCGACTCTCCGGCCGATGAGGGCCGGACCGATAGTGGACGATGGTCCTAGGACCCCGACGAGCCTCCGATGTCGTGGCTGCGGGCCCACAGGGCCGCCTGGGTGCGGTCAGTCACACCGATGCTCTGGAACACGCTGGTGAGGTGGGCCTTCACGGTCTTCTCGGCGATCCCGAGGCGGCGGGCGATCTGCTTGTTGGCCAGGCCTTCGGCCAGCAGGCCGAGCACCTCCTGTTCGCGGGCGGTCAGCTCGGCGGCCGGCCTGCTCTCGGCGCGCGCGGTGAGCACGGCCTTGGCCGCTTTCGGCGCGAGCGGCGACTCACCGCGTGCGGCGGCCTCGATGCCGCGCAAGAGCTCGTCGGGCTCGGCGTCCTTGAGCAGGTACCCGACCGCGCCGGCGTCGAGGGCGAGGAGAATGCGTTCCCGGTCCGAGAACGACGTGAGCACGACCACCCGGGAGTCGGGTCGGGCGGCCATCAGGCGACGGGTCGCCTCGATGCCGTCGACGCCGGGCATCGAGAGGTCCATGAGCACCACGTCGGGCTCGTGCTCGCCGGCGAGCGCGACGGCTTCTTCGCCGTCGGCCGCCGCGCCCACCACCGCGAATCCTTCGGCGCCGTCCAAGAGGGCAGTCAGGCCGCGGCGCACCACGTCGTGGTCGTCCGCCAACAGGATGCGAATCTCCTGACTCACGTGACCGGAACCTCGGCTTCGACGCGCGTCCCCTTGCCGGGGGCGGACGCCACGACCAGGCGGCCGCCGGCCTCGGCGACGAGGCCGGTGAGAAGCGTCAGCCCCAGGTGGCCCTCCTCACGGCGCTCCTCGAGACGGCCGGGCGAGAAGCCGCGCCCGTCGTCGACCACGACCAGGCGCACGCAGCCGTTGTCGCGTGCGAGCGAGACGTTGAGTCGCGTGGCTTGGGCGTGGGCCGCCACGTTGCGCACTGCCTCCTGGGCGACGCGGAAGAGCAATGTCTGGGCTTCGGCCGAGGGCGCCGCCGCGTCGTCGATGTCGACGGTGGTCTCCACCCCTTCCGCCGCGAGGGGCGCGACCAACTCGCCCACCGCGTTGTCGAGGCCTTCGTCGTGCAGATTGGGTGGGGCGATCTCGACGATGAGGCTGCGCAGGTCGCGCATGCTGCGCCGGGTCTCGGCCGCGGCTTCGCGCAACGACGAGCCCAGCTCGCTCTCCTGCCCGCCGTCGACCCGCTCGGCGACGGCCGCGAGCGAGTACGAGACGCCGGCCAGACTCTGCACGACGCCGTCGTGCAGATCGCGTGCGATCCGACGGCGCTCGGCTTCGGACGCGTCGATGGCGCGCTGCAGGAGACGCTCGCGCTCCTCTTGTCCCTGTCGAAGCCCACGCGCCATCGACCACGCGAGCGGGACCTGGACGAGGAACAGGAGCAGCAGGCCCCCGATCATGACCGGAGCGAACGAGCCCCAGATGTGGCGGCCGCTCGAGGTGATCGAGCTATAGCGCAGATAGGTCTCGAACAGCACGGGCCGCCCGCCCGAGGTGTGCACCGGGACGTAGACCTCGAGCAGCTTGTTGTACGGGCGCTCGTATCGGTTCTCGGGCTCGTCGAGGTTGCTCAGGTCGGCGGCGACTTTTCCGGTGCGGAGTGCGGCGCGTTCGCCGGGCCCGAGGTCGAAGGTCTGACCGATGAGACGCGGCTCGTCCGAATAGACGATGCGGCCCGCCGGCGTCCAGAGCTTCACGCGCACGACGCGCTCGCTCAGGATCCGTTCGTGGACGACGGTGTTGAGGCGCGCCTCGGCTGCGGCATCACCGATGAGCACGCCGTCGGCGAGCATGGGCTCGGCCACGGCGTGACCGTCGATGCTGGCGATGTCACGGGCGGTGCCGATGGCCTCGGCCGTCGCATTCCTGCGCACGACATAGATCGTGCCCGCCGAGATGAGCACCACGGCCGCGAGGCCGGCCAGGACGAACTGCGTGACCGAGGTCGCGACCGACTTCTTCATCTGAGAGAAACGTTAGGGCTGAAAACGCGTGCGGTCGTCGCCGGCGTTGCTCATCTGCTGGTAGATGGCCTGCTGCACGCGCATGGGCCTGGGCACCATGCGCAGAATCTCCTGACCCCGCTCACCCGCGGACTCCACGAGCAGGTCGCCGGCGCCGATCAGGCGCTCGAGGAAGCGCTGGCGGTAGGCGATGTCGGTGATGCGCCCGAGGGGGATCTCCCGACCGCTCTTGGAAAACACCCCCGCCCGCAGGATGAGGCGTTCGGTGGTCAGCACCATGGTGGTCGTGGCCCAGCGGGCGTAGCGGCGGACGAACCGCCACAGGACCGCGAGCACGACGATGAGCGCAGCGATCAGCACCGGGTCGTGGGCGGCGCCGGGCACGACGATCGACGCCGCGATGGCGAGCGCCAGGCTCAGCGTCAGGAGGATCGCCGAGCCCGCGAGCACCCACCAATGGGGCCGCAGGTCGAGAACGACGACCTCGTTGTCGTTCAGCAGCCGGCGGGGAAATGGCACCGGCGTCTCTCGCTCAGGTGACCGGTGTCGGCGACGTGGTCGTGGTGGTCGGCCGCGTGGTCGTGGTGGGCTTGCTCGTCGTCGTGCGCGCCGTCGTCGTGGTGCGGCTGATGGTGCTTGTCGCACCGGAGGCCGTCGTCGGAGTCGGTGCGCATGGCGTACTGCCGACGGAGCCGGCGACGTGGAAGGGGACGTGGACGACGTTGGAGACGACGTTCAGGCCCGTGCGGTCGGCGGGCACAGTGGCCGGCGCAGCGTCGCCGACGACGAAGGCGTCGAGCGCGCTGTCAACGTCGACCCCGAACCGCGGCTGGCCGTTCACCCACGTGGCCCAGATCTCCCCTGATCCGTCGGACTGCTGGGAGACGCTGACGATCTGGAAGAGGCCGGCGATG
>DASZJL010000194.1:0-83500 GCA_035948135.1 Acidimicrobiales bacterium
GTGCAGGGCATCGGCGGCGTCCTCTACGAGCACATGGCGTACGACGACGCCGGCAACCCGTTGACGACCACCTTCATGGACTACCTCCTGCCGACCGCCACCGAGGTGCCCGTCATCGAGTACGGCCACATCGAGACGCCCGCCCCGACGAACCCGGGCGGCCACAAGGGGATGGGCGAGGGCGGTGCCATCGCCTCGCCGCCCGCGGTCATCAACGCCATCGCCGACGCGGTCGGGCATCTGGGCGTGGAGATCCACGCTCAGCCCCTCGGTCCGGCCGACCTCATCAGCCTCCTCGCAGAGTCTTGAACTCCTCGTCGGTGAGCTCGATGTTCAACGCGTCGAGGTTCTCCCGGGCGTGCGCCACCGACAGGGTGCCGGGGATCGGCAGCATGTTCGGCGCGCGTCGCAGGAGCCACGCCAGTGCGATCTGCGACGAGGTGGCGCCGTGGCGCTCCGCAATTTCTCCCACGGCCGCGGGCGTGTCGCCTCGCAGGGGGAAGTACGGCACGAACACGATGCTCTCCCGGGCGCAGTAGTCCACCTCGTCGTCGTACCTGCGCTCGGTGAGGCTGTAGTGGTTCTGGACGGCCGCGATGTCGACGACGCGGCGAGACCGCTCGATCTGGTCGACGCTCACATCGGAGATACCGATATGTCGGATCTTGCCGGCCTGCCGGCACTCCTCGAGCGCGCCCAGGCTCTCTTCGAGCGGCGTCTCGGGGTCGACGCGGTGGAGGTAGTAAAGGGCGATCGAGTCGACGCCCAGGCTGCGGAGACTCTGGTCGACCTGCGCCAGCAGCACGTCTGGGCGACCTTCGCCCGGTCGGTAGCCACCCTTGGTGCCGACGACGACATCATCGGATGCGGGCGCGAGCGCGGCCCCGATCGTCCTCTCGCTGTCGCCTCCCGTGTAGAGGTGGGCGGTGTCGATGTGGCGGATGCCCGCGGCCACGGCCTCGCGGATGAACGCGACGTGCTCATCGCTCTGGGACAAACGGTTGGTGCCGAGCCCGATCCGGGGCACCTCGCGGTCACCAAGGACAAGCGTCGTCGACATCGCAATCACGCTGAGCAGTTGCGGGCGGCCGGAGCCCTCAGCCCGGCAGCTTGGCCCGGCTCTGCAACGTGACGATCGTCTGCTGACCGTCGCCGTCAGTGACTTCGACCGCGGCAACCAGTGCCGCGACCTGGTTGTCGACCAGGATCTTCTGGGGACCGTGCACGGCGTGGTCGAGCACGACCGGATACCGGCCATCGCGTCCGCCGACGCCGACGATGAACTCGTCGTCCTTGGGGTCGTATTCGAGGTAGGCGAGCGGCAGCTTCTCAGCTTCGAGCTGGTCTCCAAGGTCCAGACCCAGAACCTCGACGGTGACGTCGCTGGGTTCGTGGCCCTTGGTCACGTCCTCGAAGAAGTCGTGCCAGGCCCCCCGCGGTAGCTCTTCACGTTGTTGGCTCACACGTTCTGGTCTACCCGCCCCGGCACCGGTCCGCCAGCGTAGATTTGGCGAACGTGATCGTCGCCTGCGACAACTGCGGCAAGAAGAACCGGGTGCCCGCGGCCGCGGCGGGGACGCCCCAGTGCGCCAACTGCCACAAGCCGCTGGCCTGGATCGCCGACGTCCAAGACAGTGACTTCGGGGAGGTCGCCGACCAGTCGCGAATGCCGGTGCTCGTCGACCTCTGGGCGCCCTGGTGCGGCCCGTGCCGCATGGTGAGTCCGGCCCTCGAGCGGTTGGCCCACGAGTTCGCGGGGCGGGTGAAGCTGGTCAAGGTCAACGTCGACGAGGCGCCCGAGCTGTCGCGGCGGTTCGAAGCCCAGAGCATCCCCACCCTGCTGCTGCTCGACCACGGGCGCACCGTCGCCCGTCAGATCGGCGCCGTGCCCGAGTCTGCTCTCCGTACGTGGCTCGAGCAGGGCCTCGCCCAGACGGGACAGACGGCCGGCTGAACATCGCCGGCCGGCGGTGGCGTACGTTTTCGGCGTGTTCGCCCGGGAGTTTGCAGAGACCACACCTGACCGGCCCGCGATCGTCATGGCCAACAGCGGGCAGACCCTGACGTTCGCCGAGTACGAGGCCGCCGCCAACCGGGTGGCCCACTTCTTCCGCGACCAGGGCCTGCAGCGCCTCGACCACGCGGCCTTCTTCATGGAGAACAACCCGCGGCTGCTGGAGTGCGAGGGCGGCGCCGAGCGCTCGGGGCTCTACTACACCTGCATCAACTCGTACCTGTCGCCGGCTGAGGTGGCGTACATCGTCAACGACTGCCAGGCCCGGGTCGTTGTCAGCTCGGCCGCGCTGGCGTCGGTCGCGAAGGAGCTGCCCGCGCTGTGCCCCAAGGTCGAGCGTTGGCTGACGGTGGACACGTCACAACCGAACGAGCCGTGGGAGTCATACGAGGAGGTCACCGCTCAGTACCCCGCGGACCCGGTCGCCGACGAGCAGCTCGGCGCCGCCATGCTCTACTCCTCGGGAACGACCGGACAGCCGAAAGGGATCCTGCGCCCGCTCCCGGAGGTCAAGCCCGCCGACCCGTTGCCGATCATGGCGGGGATCAAGGTGCTGTTCGGGTTCCGAGAGGGGATGACGTACCTGTCGCCCGCGCCCCTCTACCACTCGGCGCCGCAGGCGAGCGTGGCCGCCGCGCTGCGCCTCGGGGCCACCTCCGTGATCATGGAGCGCTTCGACGCCAGGCAGTTCCTCGACCTCGTCGAGCGCCACCGCGTGACACATTCCCAGATGGTGCCGACGATGTTCAGCCGCCTCCTGAAGCTGCCTGAAGACGTGCGCGCCGCGGCCGACGTCTCCTCGCTGGAAGCGATCGTCCACGCCGCCGCCCCGTGTCCGGTCCCCGTCAAGCAGCAGATGATCGAGTGGTGGGGCCCGATCATCCTCGAGTACTACGCGGCCACCGAGGGCAACGGGTTCACGTGGTGCGACTCCGAGGAGTGGCTGGCCCACAAGGGGACGGTCGGCCGCAAGCTCGTCGGCGAGATCCTCATCCTCGACGAGGAAGGCAACGAGTGCCCGACCGGGACCTCCGGCACGATCTGGTTCAAGGGCTCGACCAACTTCGAGTACTTCAACGCGCCGGAGAAGACGGCGGAGTCTCGCAACGAAGCGGGCGACACCAGCACGGTGGGCGACGTCGGCTATCTGGACGACGACGGCTACCTCTACCTGACCGACCGCAAGACGTACATGATCATTTCCGGCGGGGTGAACATCTATCCGCAGGAGACGGAGAACCTCCTGATCACTCACCCCAAGGTGATGGACGCCGCCGTCATCGGCGTGCCCAACGACGACCTGGGCGAGGAGGTGAAGGCGGTGGTGCAGCCGATGGCCGGAGTCGAGCCCGGCGCTGCGCTCGAGCGGGAGCTGATCGCCTTCTGCCGGGACAACATTGCCCACTACAAGGCGCCGAGATCGGTCGACTTCGAGGACGAGCTGCCCCGGCTGCCGACCGGGAAGCTGTACAAGCGCCTCCTCCGCGACCGCTACTGGGAGGGCCACGCCGCGCCGATCGTCTGACGACCGCAACGCGCGCTAGCAATGCGTGGGAACCGCGAAGGAAGGGCTGACCACGTATGGGCGGAGTCATGGAGGGTGTCCGCGTCGTCGAGGTGGCGTCGTGGACGTTTGTGCCGGCCGCGGGGGCCGTCCTCGCCGAGTGGGGAGCGGAGGTCATCAAGATCGAGCACCCGGTCACCGGCGACCCGCAACGGGGCCTCTCGGCCATGGGCCTCGTGCCGCAGGGCCCGGGCGGCGTCGACTACATGATCGAGCTGCCGAACCGGGGCAAGAAGAGTGTGGGCATCGACCTCAAGTCGCCAGAAGGGCGAGAGGCGCTGATGAAGCTCGTCGCGACGGCCGACGTCTTCCTGACCAACTACCTCCCGCCGCTGCGCAAGAAGCTGGGCGTAGACGTCGAGGACATTCGCGCCGCCAACCCCAACATCATCTACGTGCGGGGATCGGGACACGGCGAGCGCGGGCCCGAGAAGGACAAGGGCGCGTACGACGGCAGCACGTTCTGGGGCCGGGTCATTGCCGCCCAAGCCACACCGTCGGACCGCGAGTGGCCGCTCAACCAGCCGTTCGCCGCCTTCGGGGATCTGATGGGTGGGCTCACCACCGCGGGCGGGATCTCGGCCGCCCTGTTCCACCGGGAGCGCACGGGCGAGGCGACGATCGTCGACACGTCGCTCCTCGCTCTCGGCATGTGGGCGACGGGTGCCAACATCCTCGCGGCCGGACTGTTCGGCCTGACCCAGATCCCGGGCGGATCCCGGGACAACGTGCCGAATCCGATCATGAACATGTACCGCTCCAAGGACGGGCGCTTCGTCACGCTGATGATGTTGCAGTCCGATCGCTTCTGGCCTGACCTGGTGACGACGATCGGCCACCCCGAGCTGGCCGACGACCCCAAGTACAAGGACGCGGCCGCCCGCTTCGAGAACCGCAGGGAGTGCGTCGCCGCTCTCGACGCCATCTTCGCCGAGAAGGACTTCGACGAGTGGCGGCAGATCCTGAGCAACGCCGAGGGGGTGTGGGAGCCGGTCGAGACGCCGGGCGAGCTCATCGAGGACGAGCAGGCACTGGCGAACGGCTACGTGGGGCAGATCACCCTCGACAACGGCACCTCGTTCCGCATCGTTCCGTCACCACTGCAGTTCAACGAGACACCGCCCGACCTGACGCGGGCCCCGGGACACGGCGAGCACACCGACGAGGTGCTGCAGTCGGTTGGCTACGACATGGACGAACTGATCGAGATGAAAGTGAAGGGAGCGATTCTCTGATGGAACGGACGACGCTCGGCGCGACGGGAATCCAGGTGAGCCGCTACTGCCTTGGCGCCATGATGCTCGGCGCGTGGGGCAACCCCGACCACGACGACTCCGTCCGCATCATCCACGCCGCCCTCGACGCCGGCATCAACTTCATCGACACGGCCGACGTCTATTCGTTCGGCGAGTCGGAGGAGATCGTCGGGAAGGCCCTGCAGGGCCGGCGCGACAGCGTGGTGCTGGCGACCAAGTTCGTGGCGCCCATGGGCGAGGACACCAACCAGCGGGGCGCGTCTCGCCGCTGGATCATGCAGGAGGTCGAGAACAGCCTGCGCCGCCTGGGCACCGACTACATCGACCTCTACCAGGCCCACCGCCCCGACCCCACCGTCGACATCGACGAGACCCTGAGCGCCCTGAGCGACCTCGTGCACCAGGGGAAGGTGCGCATGATCGGCAGCTCGACCTATCCGGCCGAGCTCATCGTGGAGGCCCAGTGGACTGCCGAGCGGCGGGGGCGCGAACGCTTCCGCTGCGAGCAGCCGCCGTATTCGATCTTCGCCCGCGGCATCGAGACGGCGGTGCTGCCGACGTGCCAGAAGTACGGCATGGGCGTCATCCCGTGGAGTCCGCTCGCGGGCGGCTGGCTGACCGGCAAGTACCGGCGGGGGAGCGACCTCCCGAGCGGCGGGCGGGCGGCGCGGGTGCCGGACCGCTTCGACTACGACAAGCCCGAGAACCAGCGCAAGCTTGACCTGGTCGAAGACCTCCTGAAGGTGGCGGCCGACGCCGGTCTCTCGCTGACCCATCTGGCCATGGCCTGGGTGCTCGAGCATCCGGCGGTGACGTCGGCGATCATCGGGCCCCGCACGATGGACCAGATGACCGACCTTCTGGCCGGCGCCGACGCGACGCTCGACGACGGCATCCTCGACCGCATCGACGAGCTGGTGCCGCCTGGGACCACCATCAACCCCGCCGACGCCGGCTGGTCGCCCCCCGGCTACAGCAAGAAGGCCCGCCGCCGCTAGGGCGACACGACCACGACCGCGTCCGGTTCGAGGACGCGGAAGGTGAGGCTCTCCTCGAGATAGAGCGTGACGCTGTCGGCGTCGTGGTTCAGGTAGCCGATGGAGATGTCGCCACCGACGTCCATCACGAAGTCCCCACCACGGAGGCTGAGCACAGCGGCGCCGTCGATCCCGGGGGTCCAGACCACCGGGCCGTCGAGGATCTGGTGGAGGTGGTCGAGCAGCGGGTAGCCGCCGTGCTCGGTGGTCTCGATGATGCCGGTGTAGCCGGTCGGCGCGATGGCCAGGCCGTACGGTCCGCCGATCCCGGACTCCCGCAGCACGTCGACCGCCTTGGCGACGAATGTCGGGTAGCGCTTGAACTCGTCGGCCAGCTGCAGCGGCGGGTGCGAGCTCGAGTCGAGGATGCCCTGGATGCCGGCGCCGGGGTGGCCGCGGAAGACGAGCGTGTTCTCGGCCAGCCCGAGGCGGGCAGTGGCGACGTCGAGCGTGCCGAAGTCCGTGTCCGAGGCGCCCCGGTCGACATTTTCGAGCTCAGGGCGGGACACGGTGAACGGCACGCGCAGCTCGACGAGCGGCATCACCCGCCGGAGCCGGGCCTGGACCTCGTCGACCGGACCGGGGACCGCTTCGACACGGCCCAGGTTGTTGGCAGCGTGCTCCCAGCCGTGGGGGCCCTCGAAGTCGACCAGCTTTCGGGCCGCGAGGAACGTGGTGATGCGGGACTTGGCCTCGGCCTCGACGGCGGCCCACCCGTCGTCGGAGACCGGCGCGAGCTCGCGTAGGAGACGGTCCACGGTCAGTGCACCTCCCGCAGCGAGCCGATACCGAGCGACCCACGAGCGGCCGCGGCCGAGCCGGCCCCGCCGCCCTCGGCCTCGGCCTCGTGCTCGACCTCGACGACGGGCAGTTCGGTGAACAGATAGGTGCGCAGCACGGCGTCGAAGGCCGGATCGCGCCGGCGCAGCCACTCGAGCGTCATCGCCGCATGCTCCTTCTCCTCGTCGCGGTTGTGGGCCAGCACCGCGGCCAGGCTCTCGTCGTCGGTCGCCGTCACCCGCTGGTCGTACCAGTCGATGGCCTCCAACTCTTCCTGCAAGGAGGTGATCGCCCGGTGGCGGTCGATGACGTCTGGGGTCAGCGACGCCGCGGGCTCGTGAAGTCCAGCGCTTTGTGCCATGCGCTCAGCATTCCCCGGCGAGCGGCCCCGCACAAACGGGAATGTGGTCAGCCGGTCCTGGAGGCGACGAAGACCGGGATCGTGCGGTCGGTGCGCTTCTGATACTCGGCGTACTCGGGGTAGGCAGCCACCGCCCGTTCCCACCAGGCGGCCCGTTCGTCGCCGGTCACTTCGCGCACGCGCGCCGGGAACGGCTCGGCGCCGTCCTGGACGGTTACGTCCTCCGGATTGGCCTTGAGGTTGTAGTACCAGACCGGGTGCTTGGGAGCGCCGCCGAGGGACGCCACGAGGGCGTACTCGCCGTCGTGCTCCACCCGCATGAGGGCGATCTTGCGGACCTTGCCGCTCTTGTTGCCGAGCATCGTCACGACGACGACGGGCATGTCAGTGTCGCCGAGGGTGTTGGCCTCCTGGCCGCCCGATCGCTCGTAGGCCTCGACCTGGTCGCGCACCCAGTCGAACGAGCTGGGGGCGTAGTCGCCGTCGACGGTCACCCTTGACGGGCCTTCCAGCGCGGGTTGCGCTTGTTGATCACGAACGTGCGGCCGCGGCGGCGGACCACGCGGGATCCCGGCCGCAGCTTCAACGACTTGAGTGAGTTTCTGATCTTCATGGGTGGACCGCCTCCTGTCTGTGGGTAAACGGATACCGCCGAAGCGCTATTCCGAGGCGCGGCGGTGACAGAAATCGATCGGCGATTGTGAGAGTCTTACCTCAGGTATTCCCGGACCGGGAGGGAACGATGAAGGTGTCGTCCAAGCGGGTGTCCCTGATCGCGGTGGGCTTGGTTGCCGCGGTCGTCCTCGTGGCGTGCGGGGGATCATCCAAGAAGTCGTCGAGCACGGCCACCACCACCGGTGGCAAGAGCGTCTCGATCAGCGTGAGCGCCTTTACGAGCGACTTCGCCGCCATGAGACAGCTGACGGGGCTCGCCGGCCAGGGCAAGGGCCTCGTCGGGGTCCTCCTACCTGACACGACTACATCGGCGCGCTACGTCTCCTTCGACGCCCCGTACATCACCAAGGCCTTCCAGACCGCGGGGTTCACCCAGTTCAAGGTTGACAACGCCCAGGGCAGTGCGTCGACGATGCAGACCCAGGCTGACGCCGACATCACCTCCGGGGCCAGCGTGCTGATCGTCGACCCCCTCGACTCCGGGAGCGGCGCCGCGATCGAGCAGAACGCGGTCTCCAAGGGCCTCAAGGTCATCGACTACGACCGGCTCGTCAAGGGCGGCCCGGCTGACCGCACCTACATCAGCTTCGACAACGTCAAGGTCGGGTCGCTCATCGGCTCCGGCTTCGTCCAGTGCGTGAAGGACTGGAACGTGCCGAAGCCCAACGTCCTCGTCATGGACGGCGATCCCACCGACAACAACGCGACCCTGTTTGCGCAGGGGTACAACGGCGTGCTCAACCCCCTGTTCAGCAACGGCACCTACGTGAAGGTCGGCGAGCCGGCCGGCACGTGGACGCCGGCGGTCGCCCAGACGACCTTCGCCCAGCAGTTCACGGCCCATCCCAACATGAACTCGGTGGTGACGCCGAACGACGACAACGCCAACGCGGTGATCGCCTATCTGCAGAGCAAGCAGATCAAGCCCAAGACGTTCCCGACGACCGGACAGGACGCGTCGAAGTCCGGTCTCCAGAACATCCTCAAGGGCTTCCAGTGCGGCACGGTGTACAAGCCCATCTACCTGGAGGCCCAAGCGGCCGCCGCCCTCGCCCTGTACCTGCGGGCCGGCCAGACGCCGCCGGCCAGCCTCGTCAACGCCACCACCAAGGACACCCAGACCAACACCGACGTGAAGTCCATTTACCTCACGCCGACGTGGGTGACCAACGGCAACCTGGCGTCGACGGTGGTCAAGGACCAGGCCGTGAAGGTCACGGACATCTGCGTGGCCGACACCCAGGCGGCCTGCACCGCCGACGGCATCAAGTAGCGACGTGGCAGCGTCCGCGGAGGCCGTGGCCGGCAGTTCGGCCACGCCTCTGCTGCGTCTGGAGAAGATCACCAAGAGCTTCGGGCCCGTCCAGGCCCTGACCGACGTCGACCTCGACGTGCCGGCCGGTCAGGTCACCGCGCTCGTCGGCGACAACGGTGCCGGCAAGTCGACGTTGATCAAGGCCATCGCCGGGATCTATCCCGCCGACGGCGGCCAGACCCTCTGGGAGGGCCAGCCGGTACACATCCGCCACCCCCGTGACGCGGCCGAGCTGGGGATCGAGACCGTGTACCAAGACCTCGCCCTGGCCGACAACCTCGACATCGTCCAGAACATGTTCCTCGGACGGGAGGAAACGCGGCACCTCGCCCTCGACGAAGAGAACATGGAGCGCAAGGCGCGGGAGACACTGAGCAGTCTGCGGGTCACCACCGTGCGCTCGATCCGTCAGCCGGTGGGGTCGCTGTCGGGCGGGCAGCGCCAGTCGGTCGCCATCGCCAAGGCCGTGCTCTTCAACTCCAAGTTGGTGATCATGGACGAGCCGACTGCGGCGCTGGGTGTGGCCCAGACCCGCAACGTCCTCGAGCTCGTGCGTCGCCTGGCCGACCAGGGTCTGGCTGTGCTGATGGTGTCGCACAACATGAACGACGTGTTCGAGGTGGCCGACACGATCGCCGTGCTCTTCCTCGGGCGCATGGCGGCAACTCGTCAGGCGTCGGAGCTCGACGTGCAGGTCGTCGTCGACGTCATGACGACGGGCACGTCGACTCGCCTCTCCAAGGGAAACGAACATGTCGACGACTGAGGATCCCCAGGTCTCCGCCGTCGAGGAGCTGACCGAGCCGGCAGGGGACCCCGCGGCCATGGCGGTCGCCCCCGAGCTCATGGCCCAGACCTTCGGTGAATACGCGCGGGCCTGGGTGGCCCGGGTGCGGGGAGGAGACGCCGGCGCCCTCCCGGTGATCGCCGGCCTGATCCTGATCTCGATCCTGTTCCAGTCGCTCAACTCGAAGTTCCTCACGGCCGGCAACCTGGTGAACCTCCTGATCCAGGGCGCGGTCTACATGCTGCTGGCCATGGCCGAGGTGTATGCCCTGCTGCTCGGCGAGATCGACCTGTCGATCGGCTATGTGGCCGGCATCGGCGGCGTGATCATGGCCGAGCTCCTGAAGCAGGGCACCGACTGGCCATGGCCTGCGGCCATTCTGGTCGCCCTGCTGATAACGGCGGCGATCGGGGCGCTCCAGGGAACGCTGATCACCCGGATCGGCTTGCCCTCCTTCGTGGTGACCCTGGCCGGGCTGCTCGGCTGGCAGGGGGTGATGCTGCTCATCCTCGGTCAGGGCGGCGTGGTGCCCATCAACTCCAAGGTCATCAACAACATCACGAGTGGGCAGCTCACCGCGACTGCGAGCTGGATCGTGATGCTGGTGCTCGTCGGCCTCTACGGGGTGCGGGTCTGGGTGCGCGACTCGCGCCGTCGCTCCAGCGGACTGGTCGCGCCGCCGCTCAGCCTGACGGTCCTCCGGACCGTCGGTGTGCTCGTGGCGGGCGTCGTCGTGGTGCTCATCTGCAACACCGACCGCGGCGTGGTGACGTCGATCAAGGGCGTGCCGTACGTCGTGTTCGTCGTGCTCGGCGTGCTCGTCGCGTGGACGTTCCTTCTCAGCCGCACCAAGTTCGGCCGCTACGTGTACGCCATCGGCGGCAACCCGGAGTCGGCCCGGCGGGCCGGCGTGAACCTGGCGATGATCAGGACCCTGTGCTTCACGCTGGCGTCGTTCACCGCCGGCATCGCGGGGATCGTCTATGCCTCGAGGCTGCGGTCGGTGTCGACGTCGATCGACGGCGGCACCCTCGTGCTCTACGCGGTCGCGGCCGCTGTCATCGGCGGCACCAGCCTGTTCGGCGGCCGAGGGAAGCCGGGGGCGGCGGTGCTCGGCGGGTTGGTGATCGCCGCCATCGACAACGGCATGGGCCTCCAGGGCTACAGCGCCTACGTGCGCTTCATCGTGACCGCCCTGGTGCTGTTGGCGGCGGTCACCATCGACGCGCTGACGAGGCGGGGCCGCACCGGTCGTTGAATCCGTTCTGGTGACGATTCACGGCCAATACGGCCGTCAAACGTCACCAGAACGAGCTAGGCGGCGTCCACCGGGGACGGCGCCGGGAGAAGGAACGGCAGTGGGAGCCAGCCGTTGAGCTGCTCGGACCGCACCTCGGCCCAGTCGCCCTCCCTGCGGATGACGTACACCGTTCCTCGCGCCGCGCCGACGATGGCGGCGCCCAGCGACGGCGTCTCCCGGAGGCGGCGGGCGCCCGATACCCACATCGCCTCTTCGGCGATGGCGTCCTCTTCGATCCGGGGCCGAGCGGGCAGGAGCAGGGCGGCCATGATCGCTCCGGCCAGGGCCACCGCGCCCGCCACCTTGAGCGAGCCCGAAACGCTGTGCAGGAACGCGCCCACGGCTGCGTTGGCCAGCGCGTGGCCTGCCGCGCCCGCTGACGTGGCGGCGACCAGCGCTCCGCCGACCGACCCCCGGGCTGCCGCGGCGGCCTGGGCGGGAAGTCCGGAGGGAATCGTCGCCGTCAGATGGGAGTGGTACAGCGAGGCGGCGATGCTGCCGATCACGGCGACGCCCAGTGCGGCGCCGAACAGCCGAGTGGCGTCATTCACCGCAGAGCCGACGCCGGCCTTCTCCTTCGGGACCGCACCCAAGATCGCCTCGGTTGCGGGGGCGGTGACGAGGCCCAGGCCGCTGCCGCCCATGATCATCTGGCCGACGATGACGTAGTACGGCGTCGCCGTCGACACGGTCGAGATCCACAGCACAGCGCCGCCCCAGAGCGCCAATCCCGTGGCCACGACCGCCTTGTTGCCAATCTTGACCGCGAGCCGCGTCCCCGCGATTGAGGCGACGGCGATCGACACCGCGACCGGCAATATCCGCAGGCCGGTGCCGAACGGCGTGTAGGCCTTCACGAACTGGAAGTACTGGGTGATGAGGAACGTGAACCCCGCGAGCACGAAGAACCCGATAGTGATCGAGCCGCTCGCCGCCGTGAAGCGGGGGTTCTTGAACAGCGTGACGTCCATCATCGGGCGCTCCGTTCGTCGCTCGACGGCGATGAAGGCGGCGATGATCAGAAGCGCCGCGGCGATCGTTGCCAGCGTGCGGGTCGATCCCCATCCCCAGTCGGGAGCCTGGATGATGCCGAACACGAGGGCGCCGAACCCGGCGCTCGAGAGCAGCAGCCCGGGCCAGTCGAGAGGACGGATGTTCGGATCC
Source organism: Acidimicrobiales bacterium (assembly GCA_035948135.1). Classification (GTDB taxonomy): domain Bacteria; phylum Actinomycetota; class Acidimicrobiia; order Acidimicrobiales; family AC-14; genus CADDZP01. The sequence goes on from DASZJL010000194.1 coordinate 12,254, forward strand.
CTCGACGTCGGAACCGCCCACGCAACCATGAGGGCGACCACGATGGCGATCGGCACCATGAACACGAAGACGCTGCCCCACCAGAAGTTCTCGAGCAGCCAGCCGCCGACGATGGGACCGGTGGCCACGCCGACCCCTGTGGTGGCGCCCCACAGCCCGATGGCCTTCGCTCGCTCCGTGCGCTCGGTGAAGACGTTGGCGATCAGCGACAGCGTCGCCGGGAAGATGCCCGCCGCGCCGAGACCCATGACGGCGCGTGCCGCGATGAGCTGGTTGGGCGTGTCGGCCAGCGAACCGGCCAGGCTCCCGAGGGCGAACACGCCGAGGCCGGCGAGCAGGATCCCCTTGCGGCCCACACGGTCGCTGAGGCTCCCGGCGGCCAGGATCAGCGCCGCGAACACGAGCGTGTAAGCGTCGACGATCCACTGCAGGTTGGTCGTCGTCGCCCGCAACTCGCGGACGAGGCTCGGGAGGGTGACGTTCACGATCGTGACGTCGATGTTGATGATCAGGGCGGCGAGGCAGAGGGCGACGAGGATGGCGCTCTTCGACCTGGCGGGTGCGGGTGCGGTGGTGGTGGCTGCCATGGTTGCGACCCTAAAACCAGCGCTTGAGAAAGTCAACTAGATACTTGTTATGATCAAGGTCACAGGGGTACACTCAGAGGCGTGCGTTCTTACGGGCAGTACTGCGCCCTGGCCAAGGCCCTCGACGTTGTGGGCGACCGCTGGACGCTCCTGATCGTCCGCGAGCTCGCCGTCCAGGGCCCCAGCCGCTACACCGACCTGCGCCACGGCCTGCCTGGCATCGCCACCAACATGCTCGTCGACCGTCTCCGGGAGATGGAGGAGAACGGCATCGTGCAGCGCGAGGACGCGCCCCCGCCCGTCGCCACCGCCCTCTTCTCGCTCACCGAGCGAGGCAAGGAGCTGATGCCTGTCCTCTTCGCCCTCGGGCGCTGGGGCGTGCCGATCATGGGAGAGCGCGGCGACGACGAGTGGCGGGGCTACTGGCTGAAGTATCCCCTCGAGGAGTTGTTCGCTGACGCCGAGCCCGACCAGCCGCCCGTGACTCTCGAGCTGCACACTGGCGACGGCCCCGTCACCGTCGAGACCGGCGACGGAAGGATCCGGGTTCAACCCGGCGCCGCCGCCGACCCCGACGCGGTGGTGAGCGGCCAGCCCGAGGACGTCATCGAGCTGCTCAGGGGAGCGACGGACGTCCGCGCCGCTCGTCGTCAGGGCGTACGGGTCGAGGGCGACGTCAAGGCGCTGGCGCGGGTGAAGCCCCGGGACTGACTGGCGGCGCGGTCTGGCGCACCTCGGCGGCGTGCACCGCCAGGCCGCGTACGGCCTCGGCGATGAAGCGGCGGAGCGCGCGGCGGTAGATCCAGCCGGTTCCCGCCCGCTTAGCCGTGAACGTCGAGTGCCAGCGGATCATCGTGCCACCGTCGCCCGGCATGAGGTCGACGTCGGCCCGGTAGTCCTTCAGCGGCAGCCCGGACACGAGGGCGTAGCTGAGCCGGTGACCCGGCACGAGCTCCACGAGTCGCTCAACGCTCGTGACCCGACCGGTGCGGAACACGCGGATCGCGTTCAGGCTCTCGCCGCCGTGGTCGCCGGGCGTGCGCAGCTCGAAGGAGTCGATGCCCGACCACGCCGGCCAGGTGGATCCGTCGGCCAGCAGCTCATAGACGGTCCCGGGGCTGGCGGCCGACCACTCGCGCTCGTCGATGTCTTGCAATTTCACGACGGCTCCTTTCGTGACGTACCAACTGGTACAATGTACCATGTGGTACATGGTTGAGCAATCGCAGGGGAGCGTGACAAGGGCCACGCTTCTCGACGCCGCCGTCGAGTTCGCCGCCGCCAACGGACTGAGCGACGTCAGCCTGCGGCAGATGGCGGCCGCGCTGGGTACGAGCCACCGCATGCTGATCTACCACTTCGGCTCGAAGGAAGGGCTGCTCGTCGCGGTCGTCAACGAGGTCGAGCGCCGCCAGCGCGAGGCCATGGCCGCCCTCGGCGCCGACGAGGGCATGGCCCCCGACGAGACGTTGCGCCGCATGTGGCGCACCCTGGCCGACCCCTCGCTCTTCCCGTTCGAGCGCCTCTTCTACGAGGTCTACGGCCAGGCCCTCCAGGGTCGCCTGGAGTCGACCCACTTCCTCGACGGCATCGTGGACTCGTGGCTGGAACCGGCAACCGCACTTGGCATCAGGATGGGGCTGTCGAAGCGCGACGCCAGGGCGTGGGCCCGTCTCGGTCTCGCCGTCACCCGTGGCCTGCTCCTCGACCTGCTCGCGACGGGCGACCGCAAGGGGTGCAACGACGCGATGGAGCGCTTCATCGCCGCCCTTCCGGTCGAGCTCAGCGGCGTGCGGCGCGTCGCTTCGGCGAGGTGAAGGGCGGCACCGCCTGCAACCCCGCGCACGTCGCCATCAGCAGATGGTCCGTGAGGGCGTCGGCGTCAGGCCAGGAGAACATCGGCTTCGAGATGAGCAGCGACGTGAGGCCGTGCACCACCGCCCACAGCTCCAAGGCCACGGTGGTGGGGTCGGTGCCATCGGGTAGAGCGCCGGCTGTCACGCAGCGACCGACGGCGTCGACCATGTGGTCGAAGGCCGACGCCCTTCTGATGCGACTCTCGTCGGACGCCGCCGCGGCATGGCTGCCGCCGCGCAGGAACAGGATGCGGTACTGCTCGGGGTGCTCGAGGCCGAAGCGCACGTAGGCCTTACCCCGCTTGAACAGCTCGTCGACCGGGTCGTCGACACCCACGGCCGCCTGCTCCGTCACCCGGTCCAACTCCTCGAACTCCCGCTCGCACACCGCGAACAGCAGCTCGTCCTTGTCGGCGAAGTGCAAGTAGATCGACGGCGGCGTGACCCCGACGGCGTCAGCGATGCGGCGGATGGAGACCGCCTCTTCACTGCCAGTCTCGATGAGCAACTGCTCGGCCGCGTCGAGGATCTGCGTATGGAGGAGCTCGCCTTCGCCGCGGCGAGCTCGGGTGCGTCCGGCGGGCGCGGGAGCGCGGCTCACTGCTTTCCGTTCCCGCCGGGGCGCACGTCGAGCCGGTCGCCGACATACTCGTCGGTGAGGACGACGGTGTGGCCACCGGTGAGCCCCGCGGCCTCGCCGTGGGCCTGCACCGACCGTTCCAGGTTGTGCTCGGGGCGGACGACCCAGATCGTGCCGTCTTCCTTCACGTGGTGGGCCAGGTCGGTGAGCCGGGCCAGGTCGCTCGCTCGCCGAGCGCCCAGGACGATCACGTCGGCGTCAGCCTCGGTCGGGGCCACGATGCGCCCGACGGCCCGCTCCAACGCCTGGGTGAGCGCCTCGTCGAGCCGGCCGACGACCTCGACGCGCGCGCCGCGGTGCACGCCAAGGGCGGCCGCCAGCCCGTCGACGGCGTCGTCGTGCTCGGGCGCCTCCTTGAGACCGATGCGGTCGTGCAGGCGGCGGAGCGGCGCCGGTGCCCACCAGTTCGCCTCGCCCGCCAGGCGCATGAAGGCGGGGACGAGGGTGGCGCGGATCAGGGTGGCGTCCACCACCACCGCCAGCGCCAGGCCGATGCCGAACAGCTTGATGAACGTGATCTCCGACGTGCCGAAGGCGATGAACACCACCGCCAGCAGGGCTGCGGCCGCGGTGACGATCCGCCCGGTCTGCTCGAGCCCGACGGCGACCGAGCGCACGTTGTCGTGGGTGCGGTCGTGCTCCTCCTTGATCCTCGAGAGCAGGAAGACCTCGTAGTCCATGGACAAGCCGAACGCGATGCAGAACATGAGGATGGGTGTCGACGTGTCGAGCGTGCCGGTGGGCGTGAAGTTCAGCAGGCCGGACAGGTGGCCTTCCTGGAAGATCCACACCATGGCTCCGAAGGTCGCCGTCAGGCTGAGCAGGTTGAGGACGAGGGCCTTGACCGGGACGACGACGCTGCCGGTGAACAGGAACAGCACGACGAAGGTGATCAGGCCGATGAGCCCGAGGGCGAGCGGGAGACGAGAGACCAGCGACTGCTTCGAGTCGACCAGCTCCGCCGACCGCCCGGTGACCAGCACCTTGAACGGGGCCGGGGTGGCGCGCACCTGGTGCACGAGATGCTCGCCCTGGGCCGACAGGGGCTCGACCGCGGGGACGACCGACAACCAGGTGCCGTGCTGGCCGGCGAACCGGGCTGACGCCGGGTTGGGCCCGATGAGGCGCTGGCCGCCGATGTAGGACCCGGTCAGGCTGTCGACCCGCGCCGCGCCGCCCAGCTTCGAGAGACGGGCCGAGTACTGGTCGATGGCGGCATCACGCGCCGGCGTCGCGGGCGCGTCGGGCGCGACGATCGACAGCGGCGCCGACTCGTTCGAGGAAAAGTTGTGGCGGATGTCGTCCTGGACCTGACGGCTGCTCGCCGAGGCCGGCAGCACGCGGTCGTCGGGCAGGCCGAACTTCACGTGCAGGAAGGGCAGACCGAGCAGCACGAGCACGATGACCACCGTGCCGCCGATCGCCACCGGCCGGCGCATCACGGTCATGGCGATGCGGTGCCAGCCACCCTCGCCCACCGGCTTGGGCTTGTGGTGCCAGAGCACCCACTTGTCGACGCGGGGACCGAGGGTGGCCAGGGCCGCGGGAAGGACGACCACTGCGCCCCCGGCCGCGAGGCCCACGACCGGGATGCCGGCGTACGCGAACGAGCGCAGGAAGTAGAGCGGGAACACGAGGAGAGCGAGGAGGGACGCGGCCACGGTGAGGGCACTGAACAGCACCGTGCGCCCCGCGGTCTCGACGGTGCGCACAACGGCGGCGTCGGTGTCCCGCCCGGCCCGCAGCTCCTCGCGGTAGCGCGACACCACGAACAGGCTGTAGTCGATGGCCAAACCGAGGCCGAGCGCGGTCGTGAGGTTCAGCGAGTAGATCGAAACGTGGGTCAGCGCCGCGACGACGCGCAGTGCGAGGAACGTCCCGATGACGGCCAGAACGCCGACGCCGAGTGGAAGCCCCGCCGCGACGACGCTGCCGAACACGATTACCAGGAGAATGATCACGATCGGCAGGGTGATCGCCTCGGAGCGCGCCAGGTCGCTGCGGATCTGGGTTCCGACCTGATTGAAGACCTGCGCGAAACCGCCGACGCCGACGCTCACTACCGCGTCCTGTCGCGTGAACCGGGGCGCCAGGTCCTTCACCCGCTTGATGACCTGGTCGTCCGACCCGTTGATTCGGGCGAGCACCAGGGCCTCGCGTGCGTCAGTGCTGTGCAGCGGTGGCGGCGAGCCGAGCGTCCAATACGACGCCGTCTGACCGACGAACGGTTGGGACGCCAGTTCTTGGGTGATTCGCAGGCCCTCGGCCGCGACCGCCGGGCTGTCGACGGTGCCGTTCTTGGCCTTGACCACCAGGACGAGGTTGGGCTGGCCGGCCCGGAAGTCGGTCTGGAGGAGTTGGGCGGCGCGGCTGTACTCGGAGTGGGGGTCGTCGAAGCCGCCGTTGGAGAGCGACTTGGACACGCTCCCGCCGACCGCGCCCGCAACCACCAGCAGGAGCAGGCTCGCCGCGAGCACGAACCGCCGGCGCCTGACGGCGAACTTCCCGAGCCGAGTCATGGAGACCCCCTGAACCGCGATAGTCCCGATAAGTTAACGCCGTTATCCTGCGCCTTTCTCCGGTGATGCGTCAACGAGACATCGGGCACAGCGACAGAGGACCAGGACAGAATCTGGCGCCAGCTGTCGATCGCGGTCGCAGCCGTTCGTGTACAGGGCGAGGGGCCGGACGGGCCGGCCCGGCACAGGGAGGTGCGACGTGGGAGCGATCGCGGTTCACGAGTTCATGAGCCTCGACGGGGTGATCGATGCCCCGACGTGGACGGCCGAGTACGGCTTCGATCCCCGCATGGGAGAGGCGATCGCCGCCGTCGTCGAGCGCAGCCGGGGCATCCTGCTCGGGCGCACGACCTTCGAGATGTTCGGGCAGGCGTGGCCGAACCGCACCGCGGAGGAGGACCCGGGGGCGCCGTTCTTCAACGACACCACGAAGTACGTCGTCTCGGGCACGCTCACCGACCCGTCCTGGCGGAACTCCGAGGTGGTGGGGGCCTACGACCCGGCCGTGATCCGCCGGCTCAAGGAAGACGTTGACGGCGACCTCTACACGAGCGGCAGCGCCACCCTGGTGCGAGCCATGCTCGCCGACGAGCTCGTCGACGAGCTCCACCTCTACATGTATCCGCTGACCCGGGGCACGGGTCCGCGGCTCTTCCCCGACGGCGCGGCCCCCCGACGCTTCTCGCTCGCTGCCTCCGAGACGTACGACAACGGTGTGGTGTACCTGTCCTACCGACGCGAGGGTTGACGCGGTCCCGTAACGTCGTCTCGCCGATGAGCAAGAGCCGGGTCGAGGCCTTCAGCGATGGGGTGTTCGCAATTGCCATCACCCTCCTCGTGCTCACCATCGCCGAGCCGTCGAACTACCGCGACCTCGGGCATCAGTTGTGGCAGCGCTGGCCGTCGTTGGCGGCCTACGTCGTCAGCTTCCTCATCATCGGCATCATGTGGCTGAACCACCACTCGATTTTCGGCTACCTCGAGCGCATCGACCGTCCGTTCGTCTACCTCAACCAGCTGCTGTTGCTGACGGTCGTGTTCGTGCCCTACCCGACGGGTGTCTTGGGCGAAGCGCTGCGCCGGGGCGAAGGCACCCGGGTGGCAGCCATCGTCTACACGACCACCATGGCGGTCAACGCCTACTGCTGGTCGGCGCTCTGGCTCTACGCCTCGTCGGGGCGGCGGCTGCTGCACGAAGGGTTCCCCGAAGAGGAGCGACGATCGGCGACGCTGGCGTTCACGATCGGCAGCGTCATGTACACCCTCGCCATCGGGATCGCGGTGATCAACGCCTATGCGGCACTCGCCTTCCAGGGCCTCATGGCCATCTATTACGCCGTCGATCCCCTTTCCCGCAGGGCCGCTCGCGTCGAGACGAACCAATGAGCACGGTCGACGTCGTCGACAATCCCGACGAGGAGCGCTACGAGGTGCTGGTCGACGGCAAGCGCGCGGGTTCGGCGTTCTACGACCTCAAGCCGGGCCGCATCGTGTTCCTGCACACCGAGGTCGACCCGGCGTACGAAGGCCGCGGCGTCGGCGGTCGCTTGGCGCAGGTTGCCCTCGACGACGTGCGGGCGAAAGGCCTGCGAGTTGTGGCCCGCTGCCCGTTCTTCGCCCGCTACATCCGCCACCATCCCGAGTACCAGGATCTCCTCAGTAGCCGGCTCCCGCCCGAGGGCGGCGCTTGACGTTTCGACTAGGAGCCTTGGCGGCGGGCGACGAGCCTGAAGAGCGCCTGGGCGATGACGAGGATGGTGCCGACGATGGCCGCGAAGATCACGGCGATCACCGCGCCTCCGACTCTGACCGGCTCGCGCACCACCGCTCCATACTCGCCTATGGGACAAACTGGCGTCGTGTCCGAAGGCGCCGCAAAGCCCAGACTCCTGATCATCGACGACGGACCCGACATGGTGCGTCTGCTCGAGGCCATCGCCTCGGCCACGTGGGAGGTCGACTCGGCCGCCAACCTCGGCGAGGCGGTCGAGGCCGCGACGGCCCACCCCGTCGACGTTGCGGTCGTCGACTTCATGCTGCCCGGCGGCGGGGGGTTCTCGGTCGCCCGCAGGATCAAGGAGCTGCGGCCCTCGTGCACCGTTGTCATGTTCTCTGCCGCGCCGGTGGGGCACCAGGCCGCCGACAGCCCTGACGTCGACGAGTTCGTGATGAAGGGTGACGTGCGCGTCATCCGCCGGACGCTCGACGACCTCGCCCGCGGGCTGCAACAAGGCCCCTGACCAGCCGAGTCGTCCCGGTTCTCTCGGGTCGGTGGTTGTCGAACCGGGCCCGCGGGTACGAGTCGAACAGTGCAGATCATCCTCGCTCTTTCGCTTCCGCGCGACGAGCAGACGATTCCCGTCAGCCGTCACATCGCCGTCAACGCCATGGCCGAGATCGGTGTTGTCGAGGACTGCATGCACGACATCGCCGTCGCCCTCACTGAGGCGTGCACGAATGTCTTGAAGCACTCAGGGCCGGGCGACGAGTTCGAGGTCAGCCTCGAGGTCGACGACGACCAGTGCTACATCAGGGTCGTCGACACCGGCCACGGCTTCGACTCCGCCGCCGTCGGCTTCTCCCACGCCGACACCTCCGCCGAGCAGGGCCGGGGCATCGAGCTCATGCGCGCCCTCGTGGACTCGGTGAAGTTCGTCTCCAAACCCGAGGCTGGCACGGTTGTTCACCTTGAGAAGACGCTTGAGTTCGAGGACGACTCGTTCGTGAGTCGCAGTAAGACGGCGCCGGGTCGCTAGGCGCGTCGCCGGAGCTTGCGGCCGAACGCGCCGAGCGCGAGGAGGCCGACGCCGGGGAGCAACAGGTTGGGGCCGCCGGTGCGTGCCGTGGTGCCGCCGGTTGCCACTTGACCTGCCCCCGGGGTGGCCAACCCGCTCGAGGGCGCCGTCGTGGCCGTCGTCCCCGAGGGTGCGGTCGTTGCGGGCGTCGTTGCCGGCGTGGTGGTGGCGGGAGCCGCAGTGGTCGGTGTCGCCGTGGTTGGCGCCTGCAGGGCGGTCGTGGGCGTCGCCGACGTGGCCGGCGTCGAGCCGCCGCCGCCGATCGGCGGCTGGGTCAGCGGCACGGTCGTGGCGGGGGTCGACGGCGGGCGCGACGTGCTCGAGCTGCCTCCGACCGTGGGCGTTTGGGTCGTCGGCGGGGCTGCCGTCGTCGTGTTGGTGGTGGACTCGCCGTTGCGGACCACCGCCGTGGCCACGGCCGCGCCGAGGACACCCAAGATCAGTACAGCTAGCGCGATGCCGACATCGCGTCTCAGGTGATTGCCTCCGGATGCTCGCGGGGGGCTATTTCCGCCCGAACGACTATGCCGCGTGGGTCAGCCCCGGACGTGGACCCTACGATGGCTTTTCTACCCGCGGGTGTAGCTCAGTGGTAGAGCCTCAGCCTTCCAAGCTGATTACGCCGGTTCAATTCCGGTCACCCGCTCTCCAAGAGCGTCTGACCAGGTCAGACGCGCTCCCGGTCGGGGAGGGGGGATTTGAACCCCCGACCGCCTGCCCCCAAAGCAGGTGCGCTACCACTGCGCCACTCCCCGGTTCGGAAAAGCGTACAGGCGGTCGACGTGGGGGCAGTCGGCATACCGCCTGCCCCCACAGCGCAGTTGGCGCTACCACTGCGCCACTCCCCGGATCTGTCGTATCCAGGGTACTAACCAAGCTTTGGGTGCAGGCGCCTTCGCCTGCCCCCGCAATGCTGGTTGGCGCTACCACTGCGCCACTCCCCGGTTCGGAAAAGCGTACAGGCGGTCGACGTGGGGGCAGTCGGCATACCGCCTGCCCCCCAGCCCCCGTTCTGAGCCGAGCCTCCAGGGAGCCTCACTACTACGTCAGACGTAGTAGGGTGGGACGCATGGCTCAGAAGCGGCCGACATTGCGGCGCCAGAACGACCCGCCGGTTCTCATCCTGACGAGCTTGGCCGACGGTCCCAAGCATGGACACGCCCTGATCAAGGACGTGGCTGCCTTCGCGGGCGTCACGCTCGGTCCAGGCGCGTTGTACGGCGCCATTGCCCGACTCGAAGAAGAAGGGCTGATCGAGCCCCTTGCCCCCGTCGACCGGCGCCGCCCATATCGAATCACCGCCGCGGGCTCTGCGGCGTTGGCCGAGGTCGCGCGCGAGCTGCACACGGTCTCGACCGTGGCGGCCGCCCGCCTCGGCCTGTCGCTCGGTGCCGCCGGATGACGGGGCGGCAAGGCGACCGAGCGAGACTTCTGCGCTGGTATCCGCCCGCGTGGCGTGAGCGATATGGCGAGGAGATGCTCGCCCTCATCGAGGACGAGATCGGTGCCGGGGAAGCCGGGCTGCGGCTGCGGCTCTCACTGGTCGGCCACGGCCTGGCCGAGCGGGCGCGTGGCGCGGGAGTCGTCGGACCGAGCGCGTCGCGAGACGCAGACCTCCGCCGGGGCGCTCTTCTCGTGCTCGCCGCCTGGTGCTCCTTCATGGTGGCGGGCGCCGGGTACGCCAAGGCGGCCGAGCACTTCGACGCCGCCGTGCCGGTTGGCCTCCACCCCCTCCCGCAAGTCGCCTACGACGTCGTTGCGGCCTTCGGTGCGCTCGGAGGCGTCCTTGTCCTCGTCGGCGCCGTGGTCGCGGGCCCCGGCTTCCTGCGGATGCTCCGCGCCGGCGCATGGCCGAGACTCCGAAGGCATGTGCTCCGGGCCAGTGTCGTGAGTGGTTTCGCGGCGGTGCTCGTCGTCCCGTTGGCGCTGTGGGCGCACCACCTTTCGGACCATCAGCGCAACGGCGGGAGCGTCCTCTATGGCGCCGCGTTCTTGGCCTGGGCGGCCCTCGGCGTCGCGTCGCTCGTGTTGTGGACCGCGGTCGCGGTGGCCGTCGGGCGGCGCGTGGAGCTCAGTGCCCGTGCGCTTCGCGCCGAGGCCGGACTGGCTGTTGGTCTCGCCGCGGCGATGGTTGTCGTGACTGTTGCGAGCGTGGTGTGGTGGGCCGGGATGGCCGTCTACGCGCCGTCGTTCCTCACCGGCCAACAAGGTGGCACCGCGTCGGCGGTCTTCGACCTGCCGCTGATCGTCGCCGTGGGTCTCATGGTCTGCGGCCTCGCCCTTTCGAGTGTGGGCGTTCGGCGCATCGTCCGCGCCTGAGGTCGCACGGCTTCACCACACCCCGGGTACCAAGCGCGCCGTGCGCCGGCTGTACTCGACGTAGGGCTCACCCAGCTCGGCCCGCAGAACGCGCTCTTCGACGCCGATCGTCCGGACGACGACACCGAACGCCGTGAGCGTGAAAGCGGCGATGGAAGCGACGTTGGCGGTGGCGACGCCAAACCCGATGAGGGCGAGCGCCGATCCCGCGTAGCCCGGGTGCCGGAGGACGGCGTAAGGCCCGCTCGACACGACGTGGTGCCCCTCCTGGATGACGACGGCGCCGACGAAGAATCGCCCGAGCGTGCGTTTGGCCCACCAGCGGAGGCCGATGCCCGCCCACGCCGCGACGAGCCCGATGACGAGCAGGGGCGTCGTCCACGGCAGCTGAAAGGCGGCAACGGTCGCCAGCGCGACGGAGATCCCCTCGCCCGCCATCAGCAACAGCAACCCCGACGGGCGATGTACCGGTCCTCGGACGACGTGGCCACCACCGGCGACCGCGCGCCCGCGCATCGCACGCGTCACGAGGCGGGCGTCGAGGAGCACGAAGGCGAGGTAGGTCGCCCAGAACAGGGCGGCCGGGACCGGGTCGGTGAAGACTGCGGACACCCGGGCTCCTATCCCGCCAACCGCAGGGCGAGGTCGACCCACGCGGCCACGAAACGGTCCTGGCCGACGTCGTTGGGCAGGCGGCCGAACAGCTTGGTCTGCTGCCAGTAGTTGCCGATGGCGCCGAACAACACGTCCGCAACCGCTTCGGTGTCGTGTTCGGCGAGCACGCCCGCTTCCACCTTCGAGGCCAGCCAGTCGGCCAGATACCGGTAGGCCCGGGTGGAGAGGTCGCTTGAACCGCCGAACAGCTCGGGAAACGTGTCGCCCTCCTTCGCCCGCAGGCGGATCCAGTCCTCGGTCGCGTCAAACAGGAGGAGGGAACCGCGTACGAGCACGGTGAGCTCAGACTTCAGATCGTCGAGTGGTAGCGCGGCGTGCATGGCGTAGGCGCTGTCGGCCACCGTCACGCAATGGTCGACGACGGCGGCCAGCACCGCCTCCTTCGAGGTGAAGTGGGCGTACAGGCCCCCCGCCCCAGGCTTGAGCCCCGCCGCCTTCTCCAGCTCGGCGACCGAGGTCCCGGCGAAGCCGTTGGTGCCGAAGAGCTTCGTCGCCTCCTCGACAATCCGTTGACGCGTGTCCGCCGCCACGGCCCTAAGTGTACACTGGCAAAGAGTCAGTGGCTACTGATTTTCGACCGACGGCCAGTCACCGCTGTCGTGGCATTCGGCCATCGAGCGGCCGTCGGCCACCTTCCACACCTCCCAGCCGTTCACCTCGACACCGCCGTTGACGTAGACCGACGCCGGGTTCAGGAACTGAAACTTGCGCCCGTCGTCGAGGACCAGCCAGGGCGGCTCGACCACGCCGTACCTGCCCTGGTACTCGACGAGCGTCCCGTGCGGCACGTCGCCAAGGGTGCGACCCCGGAACGTGCGCGCTTCCACCCTGCCCCCGCGCGGCGTCGAACGCGGTGGCGCGGACGCGACCCTGCGAGCGGTCGCTCGGGGAGGAGCTGGCGGTCGGGGCTCGGGCGGCGGTGCGGCTGGGGTTGCCGCTCGCTCCGCGGCTGCTCGAATGTCGGCGGCGACGCCGACCGGGATGTCCGACCGATCGCACACCCGTTGAACGACATCTCGGCGCTCGCCGGGCTCGAGCTCGCGAAGAAGGCGCGTGACCCGAGCACTCGCCCACCGAGGAAGGCCGGGATCGCGGCGGGCGATCGCATCGCCGACCACCTTCCCCAGTTGCTGCTCCACCGAGTCGGTCATGACTCTTATCCCAGCACGTGACCGGTCTGGCCGCGTCTACTTTCTGGCGGCTGCCACCACGTTGGCGATCGCCTGCATGAAGTCGGTCGCCGACCTGTCGAACGAGCGGACGCCGGTGCATTCGGCGGTGACCGCGCCCCGGGATCCGCCAGAACCGAAAACGGGCGCCGCTACAGCCGAGCGTGTTCCCCCGGTAAATGACGTGGTGTCGAAGCGCCGCTCGCTTGTGACGTCTTCGACGACGACGACGCTGCGGGCGAGCATGGTGTACCCGGCGAGGGATCTGCTGCCCGACGGGACCGTGACGGGGCCGCCCTCGGGGGAGGTGGCCCGCACCACCAACTTGCCGTCGCCGCCGACCTCGGTGACCGTGGCCCGGTCGGCGCCGAGGAGCCGCCGGGTGGCTTCGACGATCTCATGGAGAAGTGTGTCGTCGCTCGAGGAGCTGTCGGTGCCCTTGGCCACGGCGCGTGCACCCAGGACCGCGACGGCCGACGCCCGCAGGTCCCTCGTGTGCAGCTCCTCATCGATGTGCCGTTGCTCGCTCAGATCGTGCAAGAGGTTGATGCGCCCCACCGGCTCGCCGTCCGTGCCGAACAGCGGTGTCGAGATGAGCTGGCAGGTCGACGTCGACCCGTCCCTGCGGACCACTGGGACCTCGCCGCTGAAACGTTCTCCAGCCGAAACTCGCGCCCTGATCTCCTCGAGGTGCTCGTGGCTCTCGCGGGAGGCGGTCGGAAAGGAGTCGATGTGCCGGCCGACGAACTCTTCGACCGGCCAGCCCGTGAGTGCCACCGCGGCGTTGTTCACGTAGGTGATCACGCCGTTGTTGTCGGACGCCGTCACTGCTTCACCAACGGCATCGAGGAGCGCAGAACGAAATCGGTGCTCGGCCTCGGCCGCTTTGCGCTTGGTGACGTCGCTGACGATGGCGACGCTTCCCTCGTATCGACCGGCGCGGTCGAAGACGGGCCGCACGTGGGATTCCGCGTCGAACGTCGTGCCGTCGGCTCGACGGAGCCTTCCGTCGAACACGAAGGCAATCCCATGCCGGAGACCGGCCAAGTGTTCCCTGGCCGACGACAGGTCTTCTTCGGGAATGAACGACAGCAGGTTCGTGGCCAGCAACTCCTCCACGGTGGAGCGGAGCATCTCGGCCATCCGTCGGTTGGCGTAGATCGTGCGAGCGTCCTTACCGACGAGGACGCCGAGTGTCAGGTTCTGCAGGATCTGCTGGAGCACGCGGCTCTCGGGCTCGTTGGGCGGTCCGCCGTCCCCCGCGCTCACGACTCGCGCCGCCGCGGACGCGAGTGTGAGGCCCTCGTCGATGAGTCGCCGGACGGTGAGGACCCGGGCGACATCCTCCTCGGAATACTGGCGTTGGCCGCCCGGTGTCCGCGTCGGTGTCAGGAGGCCGAACCGGCGCTCCCAGGCCCGCAGCGTGCCGGCCTCGACGCCGGTACGGCGGGCCAGCTCGCCGATGCGCATCGCCACGTCCTCGACCGTACGGGCGCCGGGCAGCGTGTACAAGGCTCAGTGCCGGTGCGTCCCAAATGGGATGGCGTCGCCGGTCTCTGAACACGCTGTTCAACGTTCCTTGCCGTTTCCCCCCGCATTCCTTGACGCAACCCCCGTGGCCCCACCAACGATGCGGGTGGTGCAACACCCGTCGGAGTCCGTCCCTCGAGCCGGACGCGTAGGAGCATCATGGCGACCGCCGTCCGCCCTGTGACGCCCGGCGAGTCCGCGGGCGAGGGCGACGACAAGCTGCTTGCGGCTTTGGTGGAGGCGGTCGGGGTGCTCGAAGAGGTCGGCCGCGGGTCCGGTCAGATCGCCGCCAAGGCGCAGGCGCTCGTCGCGCAGCGGCGCGAGGGACGCCGGTGGGACGAGATCCTGTGCGCCGAGGAGGTTCCTCGCTTAACCGCGCTCCTGTCTGACAGCTCCGAGGCCATCGGGCGCGTCAACTCCCGGGTCAGGCGCGCGCAGACCGATGTGCTCTACGAGCAGGGACTGGCGATGCACCGCATCGGCGAGCTCCTGGGCATCACGCGCCAGCGGGTCGCCGTACTGCTCAACGCGGTGGGGGACGAGAAGGGCAAGGTTGGCGAGACCCCCCGGTAGGGTGGTCCGCCGATGCGGTCAAGCGTTGAGCCCCTGGAGGGCAACAAAGTAAAGGTGTCGGTCGAGGTCGACGAGGCCGAGTTCGACAAGGCCATCGACGCCGCCTTCCGCAAGATCGCCCGCCAGACCCGCATCCCGGGGTTCCGGCCGGGCAAGGCGCCCCGCCGCATCCTCGAGGCCCGTCTGGGGACCGACGTGGCGCGTGAAGAGGCCCTCCGCGACGCGCTGCCCGACTACTACATCCAGGCGCTCGAGGAGCAGGACGTCGACGCCATCGCCCCGCCCGAGTTCGAGATCACGTCGGGCCAGGAGTCCGGGCCGGTGCAGTTCGAGGCGGTCGTGGAGGTTCGCCCCCAGGTCTCGGTCGCCGGGTATCAGGGTTTGCGCGTCACGGTTCCGAGCCCCGAGGTCACCGACGACGAGGTCGCCGGCCAGCTCGATCGGCTGCGCGAGCAGTTCGGCGAGCTACAGACCGTCTCCCGGCCTGCCCGTGACGGCGACCACGTGCTCATCGATCTCAGCGGGTACCGCCATTCCGAGCAGATCGAAGGCCTCACGGCCGACGACTTCCTCTACGAGCTGGGGAGCGGGTCGGTGGTTCCCGAGCTCGACGACGAGCTCCGTGGGACCAAGGCCGGCGACATCCTCAAGTTCACGGCGCCAGTGCCGGGCCAGGACGACGACGTCGGTTTCCAGGTCCTCGTCAAAGAGGTGAAGGAGAAGCTGCTCCCCGACGTCACCGACGAGTGGGCGAGCGACGCGTCCGAGTTCGACACCGTCGACGCCTTGCGCGACGACATCCGCACCCGCCTGGGCGCCGTCAAGAAGATGCAGGCCCAGTTGAGCGTGCGCAGTCAGGCGGTCGACGCCCTCGTCGAGCTGGTCTCCGAGGAGATTCCCGAGCCGTTGATCAACGAAGAGATGCAGCGTCGTCTCCACGAGCTTTCGCACCGTCTCGCGGCCCAGGGCGCCGACCTCGCCCAGTACCTACAGGCCACCGGGCAGTCGGCCGAGGAGTTCCAGGCAAACCTGCAAGAGGCTGCGTTGACAGCGGTCAAGGCCGACCTCGCCCTGCGGGGGGTGGCCGACGCTGAGGACCTCGACGCGAGCGACGAAGAGGTCGATGCCGAGATCGAACGGATCGCGCAAGCAACAGGTCAAAAGTCTGCTGCCGTCCGCAAGCAGCTCGACCGCAATGACCAGCTACCCGCGGTACGCTCGGATATCAGGAAGGGAAAGGCCTTGACGTGGCTGACAGAGCACGTCGAGATCGCCGATGAGGAAGGCAAGATCATCGATCGTGCGGAGCTCATGAGTCCCACACCCGACACGCCCGCTGAAGAGGAAGCTCCCGCAGAATGACGCGCAACTACTCCATGCCGTACGTGGTCGAGCAGACCAACCGGGGCGAGCGCACCTACGACATCTTCTCCCGGCTGCTCAAGGAGAGGATCATCTTCCTCGGCACGCCGATCGACGACACTATTGCCAACCTGATCATGGCCCAGCTGCTTCATCTGGAGTCCGAGGATCCCGACAAAGACATCAACCTCTACATCAACTCGCCCGGCGGCGACATCACAGGGTTGTTCGCGATCTACGACACGATGCAGTACATCAAGCCCGACATCATGACGATCTGCATGGGCCAGGCCGCGTCCGCAGCCGCCGTGCTGCTTGGCGCCGGCACCAAGGGCAAGCGCTTCTCGCTGCCCCACGCCCGCATCCTTCTGCACCAGCCCTACGGCGGCGCGGGCGGGCAGGCGGCCGACATCGAGATCCAGGCCAAGGAAATCATGCGGCTCCGCGAGCTGCTCGATCGCATCCTGGCGCACCACACCGGTCAGTCCATGGAGAAGGTCAGCAAGGACACCGACCGGGACTTCATCATGAGCGCCGACGAGGCCAGGGACTACGGCCTCATCGACGAAGTCATCGTGAGCCGCGAGCTGGCACAGGTGCCGCAAGTGGCAGGCGTGAGCTAAGGGGGACAGGCGGGTGGCGAAGTTCGGAGACGGTGGTGACCTTCTCAAGTGCTCCTTCTGCGGTAAGTCGCAGAAGCAGGTCAAGAAGCTGATCGCCGGACCCGGCGTTTACATCTGCGACGAGTGCATCGATCTCTGCAACGAGATCATCGAGGAGGAGCTCTCCGAGACCTCCGAGCTGCGCTTCGACGAGCTGCCCAAGCCCCGTGAGATCTACGCCTTCCTGAACGACTACGTCATCGGCCAAGAGCAGGCCAAGAAGATCCTCTCGGTCGCGGTCTACAACCACTACAAGCGCGTGCAGGTCGGTGCGTACACCGACGGCGAGGTCGAGCTGGCCAAGTCGAACATCCTGTTGCTCGGCCCGACCGGCTGCGGCAAGACCCTGCTGGCGCAGACACTCGCTCGCATGCTCAACGTGCCCTTCGCCATCGCAGACGCGACCGCGCTGACCGAAGCGGGTTACGTCGGCGAAGACGTCGAGAACATCCTCCTCAAGCTCATCCAGGCCGCCGACTACGACGTCAAGAAGGCCGAGACCGGCATCATCTACATCGACGAGATCGACAAGATCGCCCGCAAGAGCGAGAACCCGTCGATCACGCGTGACGTGTCGGGCGAGGGTGTGCAGCAGGCGCTCCTGAAGATCCTCGAGGGCACTACTGCTTCAGTGCCGCCGCAGGGCGGCCGCAAGCACCCCCACCAAGAGTTCATCCAGATCGACACCACCAACATCCTCTTCATCTGCGGCGGCGCCTTCGCCGGCATCGAGAAGATCATCGAGAGCCGCATCGGCCACAAGGGCGTCGGCTTCGGCGCCGACATCCGCCGCTCGGAGGAGAAGGACCTCGGGATGATCCTGGGCCAGGTCCTGCCCGAAGACCTGCTGAAGTTCGGTCTCATCCCCGAGTTCGTCGGTCGCCTCCCGGTCATCGGCGCCGTGTCCAACCTCGACCAGGAGGCGCTGGTGCGCATCCTCGTCGAGCCGAAGAACGCGCTGGTGAAGCAGTACCGCAAGTTCTTCGAGTTCGACGGCGTCGAGCTCGAGTTCGCGAGTGACGCGCTCGAGGCGGTGGCCGAGCAGGCCCTGCTGCGGGGCACCGGCGCCCGCGGCCTGCGCGCCATCCTCGAAGAGGTGCTGCTCAACGTGATGTACGACCTGCCCAGCCGCAGCGACGTGGGCAAGTGCGTCATCGACCGCAATGTGGTGCTCGAGAAGGTGAACCCCACCCTCGTGCCCCGCTCGGACAAGCCCGAGCAGACCCGCCCCCGCCGCGCCGCCTCGTAGTTTCAGCCGAACCCCCGGTGGTTAGGCTTCCTCCTACGACGCGCGCGTGAGGAGAGGCGTATGGGCAAGGTGGTCAAGGGAGTACTGATCGGAGGGCTGATCGGCGCGGCAGTCGCCGGCATGAAATCGCTCCAATCGGATCAGCCGTCGGAGGACGCCGGCAGTGACGTGGCCAGGACCGCGGCCACGGGTGCCGCCGTCGGCGGTGTCCTGGCGTTGGTCATCGGCCGCCGCCAGAAGAAGAAGCAGGCCAAGAAGCGCCTCAAGTTGGGCGGGGCTCTGACCGCTGCCGGGCTCGCAGAAGCGGCCCGTGCCGCTCGCCCCGTTATCGAGCAGGCGGCCGAGGTGGCGCGCGACCGGGCGTCGAAGGCGGCCGAGGCGGCCCGTCCCGCGTTCGAGCAGGCCGCCGACGTTGCCCGTGATCGAGCGTCCAAGGCGGCAGCCGCGGCCCAAGCCAAGCTCGAGGACGTCGCCAGCAGCAACGGCGACCGCCCGATCCTGGTGCGCCTGGGCTGACTCCACCCGTTCTGGGGACACTCCGGGGGGTCATAGCCCCCAGCAGCGTCCCCAGAACGGAGTCGTAGGTTGACGGTCGATGGACCTGGACGGCGCCCTCGCCTATCTCGACGACCACGTCAACCTGGAGACCGACGCTTCAGCGCGCGCCGCCTCCAAGCGCCTGGACCGCGTGGCTCGCCTGGTCGAGCTGATGGGGGAGCCGCAGCGGACCTATCCCGTCGTCCACCTCACGGGCACCAACGGGAAGGGGTCGACGGCGCGCATGCTGACGGCGCTGCTCGTCGCCAAGGGACTCTCGGTCGGGACCTACACCAGCCCCCACCTCGAGCGTTTCAACGAGCGCATCGCCTGGAACGGCGAGCCCATCTCCGACGCGGCCTTCGTGGAGATCGTCGAGACCGTGGCCGCGGTGGAGAGTGTGATGGAGGAACGGGCGACCGTGTTCGAGATCCTCACTGCCGCGGCGTTCCGCTGGTTCGCCGACGTCGCCGTCGACGTCGCCGTCGTCGAGGTCGGGTTGGGTGGCCGGTGGGACGCCACCAACGTGGCCGATGGGCAGGTGGCGGTCGTCACCAACGTCAGCCTCGACCACGCCGAGACCATCGGCCCGACCCTCGCCGACATCGCCACCGAGAAGGCCGGGATCGTGAAGCCGGGCAGCACGCTCGTGCTGGGCGAGACCGACCCGCCGCTCGCGGCGATCTTCCGCGCCGCCGGTGCAGCAGAGGTGTGGGAGCGCGACGCTGACTTCGGCTGTGAGGCCAACCGCCTTGCCCACGGCGGGCGCCTCCTCGACCTGCGCACGCCGGGCGCCCGGTACGCCGACGTCTACCTCCCCCTCCACGGCGCCCACCAAGGCGAAAACGCAGCCATCGCCCTGGCCGCAGCTGAGGCGTTCTTCGGGGTGCCCCTCGACACCGAGGTAGTCGAGGAGGCATTCGCGGGCGTGCGCGTCCCCGGGCGCCTTGAGGTCGTGTCCCATCAGCCCCTCGTCGTCCTCGACGGCGCCCACAATCCGGCGGGTGCGGCGGCCGCGGCCGAGGCGGTCGGGGAGGCGTTCGGCGGCGCGGCGGGACGAGTGCTCGTCGTCGGTCTGCTCCAGGGCAAGGATCCGCTGGAGATGCTGGAGGCCATGCAAGCCCGGGGTGGCCGGGCCTTGGTGGCCTGCCCGGCGCCGTCGCCCCGCACGTTGCCGCCCGCCGACGTGGCCGCCGCGGCGCGGTCGCTGGGCGTCGAAAGCGAAACCGCCGGCTCGGTGCCAGAGGCCCTGGCTCGCGCCCTCGCCATCGCCGCGCCCGACGACCTGGTGCTCGTGAGCGGCTCGCTGTACGTCGTGGGCGCGGCCCGAGCAGCACTGGGGGCCGCTCGTTAACCTCAGCCCTCTAACACAAGGGGGTTCGCAATGGCAGGCGAAAGCAAGGCCGTCGGCAAGGACGAGGTCCGGGAGTTCCCCAAGGGCAAGCTCGAGATGGCGACCGTCGGTGGGACCATGATCGGCCGGGCGACGTTCCAGCCGGGGTGGCGGTGGTCCGAGTCGGTGAAGCCCATTGCCGGCACCGACAGCTGCCAGGTGCCGCACCACGGCTATGTCGTGTCGGGCCGGATCCACATCAAGATGGACGACGGCTCCGAGTTCGAGGCCGGCCAAGGTGAGGCCTACGACATCCCGCCCGGCCACGACGGCTGGGTCGTGGGCGACGAGGCCTACGTCGGCATCGACTTCAGTCCGGCGATGCAGGACTACGCCAAGAAATAGGGCTCGCTAGGGTGCGGCGCTCATGAGCGACCGCACCCTCGTCATCTGCAAGCCCGACGCCGTCGAGCGTGGTCTCGTCGGCGAGATCGTCTCGCGCCTCGAGCGCAAGCAGCTTCGGATCGTGGCGATGGAGCTGCGCCAGATCGACGAGTCCGTGGCCGGCCGCCACTACGCGGAGCACGAGGGCAAGCCGTTCTACGGCGATCTGGTGGCGTTCATCACCCGCTCGCCGGCCGTCGTCATGGTCGTCGAGGGGCCCGAGGAGACCTACAAGGTCGTCCGCACGATGATGGGCGTCACCAACCCGCGGGACGCGGCGCCGGGCACGATCCGGGGCGACCTGGCCGTCGAGCTCACCGAGAATCTGGTCCACGGCTCCGACTCGCCGGAGTCCGCCACGCGGGAAATCGACATCTTCTTCCCGGGCCGCTGACCAGGGCTTCTTTGTGCATTCGTGATCGGACTCTGGGCCGCGGGTTGTCCGATTCGCCCGTAGCGCCATAGCCTCTTACGGATACCTCCCTAGGGCGGGGGCCTTTTGGCATGTCCGACAGCTTCTTCTCTTCCCTGCTCGGCCGGGACATGGCCGTCGACCTCGGCACGGCGAACACACTCGTCTATGTCCGGGGCCGCGGCATTGTCCTGAACGAACCTTCCGTTGTCGCCGTCAACATCAAGGACGGTCGTCCTCTCGCGGTCGGGCTCGAGGCCAAGCGCATGATCGGGCGCACCCCCGCCCACATCGTGGCCATCCGTCCACTGAAGGACGGCGTGATCGCCGACTTCGAGATCACCGAGAAGATGCTGCGCTACTTCATCCAGCGCGTCCACCAGCGCCGGTGGGCCAAGCCGCGCATGGTCATCTGCGTGCCCTCCGGTGTCACTGGGGTCGAGAAGCGAGCCGTCCAGGAGGCGGCCGAGTTCGCCGGGGCCCGCAAGGACCCCTTCATCGTCGAAGAGCCGATGGCCGCGGCCATCGGCGCCGGGCTGCCGGTCGCCGAGCCCACCGGCAACATGGTGGTCGACATCGGCGGCGGCACGACCGAGGTCGCTGTCATCTCGCTCGGAGGCATCGTCACCAGCCAGTCGATTCGCATCGGCGGCGACGAGCTCGACGACGCCATCATCCAGCACATCAAGAAGGAGTACAGCCTGGCGCTCGGCGAGCGTACGGCTGAGGAGATCAAGATCGCGCTCGGGTCGGCGTGGCCCCTCGAAGAAGAGCTGCACGCCGAGATCCGGGGGCGGGACCTGGTCACCGGCCTGCCAAAGACGATCGTGACTTCCACCGAGGAGATCAGGCGGGCCATCGAGGAACCGGTCTCTGCCGTCGTCGACGCCGTGAAGGTCACACTCGACAAGACGCCGCCCGAACTTGCGGCGGACATCATGGAGCAGGGCATTGTGCTCACGGGGGGCGGCGCCCTCCTGCACGGCATCGACGCTCGACTCTCCGCTGAGACCGGCATGCCTATCGTCATTGCCAAGAACCCGCTTCACTCGGTGGTGATGGGGTCCGGTCAATGTTTGGAGGAGTTCGACGTTCTGCGCCATGTGCTGTTCTCTTCGTCTGACCGCTAGAGGGGCCCACAGCTGAGCCGTGGCCGTCTATCGGCGTTCGACGCGGCATCGCTTCCTTCTCATCCTCCTGGTCCTGACCTCCATCACGGTCATCACCGTCGACGTGCGCGGTGGCGGCGGCGGTGCAATGGAGTCGATCCGGCGAGGGGCTCGGGATGCTTTCGCGCCCGTGCAGTCGACGGCGGACGACGTCATCAACCCCGTCAGCGACTTTTTCGGCGGGCTGTTCCGCTACGGCCACCTCAAGTCTGAGAACGCCCGCCTCCGTCGGCAGCTCGCCGATGCGCGCGGCACGGTCAACGCCTCGACCAATGCCGAGCGCGAGCGCCAGGAGCTCCTGGCGTTGCAAAAGCTGAGTTTCGCCGGGGACATCCCTGCGGTGGCGGCGCGTGTAGTCGCCACCAGCCCGTCCAACTTCCAGCTCACGGTGGAGATCGACAGGGGGCTCCCAGCCGGCATTCAGAAAGGAATGCCTGTCGTGACAGGCGCCGGATTGGTCGGCAAGGTGGTCGCTGTGTCTCAGGAGCGGGCGACGATCCTCTTGCTCACCGATCCATCGTTCAACGTCGGCATCCGGTTGTCGGCGTCGGGCGACGTGGGAGTGGCGCGGGGGAACGGCACCCGCGAGCCCTTGCCGGTCGACCTGGTCGACGTCGGTACGAAGGTGACCGGTGGCGAGGTCGTGGTGTCCAGCGGCCTGCAGGGAAGCGCGTTCCCACCCGGCATCCCCATCGGGAAGGTGCGCTCGGCCAAGGTGCCGCCCGCGTCGCTGCAGCAGGAAGTGACGATCGACCCGCTGGTCGACCTCTCCCGCCTCGACTTCGTCAAGGTGCTGATCTGGACGCCGAAAGAGACCACGCCTTGAGCCAGGCGAGGGCCAAGGTGCCGTTGGTGCTGCTGCTGTTCCTCATCGTTGAGCTGACCGTGCTCGACAGGCTGCGGGTGTTCGGGGCGGGGCCCGACATCATGCTGCTGCTCGCGGTCGTCGCGGGCATCGTCGGTGGCCCGCGCGTCGGTGCCCTGTTGGGCTTCGCGGCCGGCATCGTCCTCGATCTGTTCCTGGAGACGCCGATGGGCCTGTCGGCGCTCGTGTTCTGCCTCGTCGGCTATGCCGTGGGCAGCATCCAGGGGGGCGTGCTCCGGGCCGCCTGGTGGATACCGATCGTGACGACGTTCGTCGCCTCGGTCGCCGGCGTGCTGTTCTACGCCATGGTCGCCACGGTCGTCGGCCAGCCCCACCTGGTCACGACCCACCTTTTCGTCGTGGCAACCGTGGTGGGCATCTTCAACGCCCTCGTGGCCCCCTTTGCCCTGCGACTGGTGCGCTGGTCGATCGCCGGCCCCGAAAGGGCTTACGTCTGAGCGAGCACCGAAGCGAAGCGGAGGGGCGCAGCTCCAATAAGAAGAGCGCCGCCGGCATCGGCGCGCCCGCAGGGCGCCCCTGATGCCGCTCGAGTCACCCCGGCTGCGGCTGGGGATCGTGGCGATCGTGGTCGTGTCGTTGTTCGCGGCGCTGCTGGCGCGCCTGTGGTACCTCCAGGTGCTCGCCGCGCCGCAGTATCGAACACAGGCGAACGTCAATCGCGTCCGCACGATCTACACGGAGGCACCCAGAGGTCGCATCCTCGACCGCCAGGGCCGGGTGCTGGTCGACAACCGCGTGTCCGACGCCGTCGTCGTCAGCCGGGAAGAGCTGGGCAGTCGGCGCGCGGAGGTGGTCCCACGCCTGGCCGAGGTGCTGAAGATGCAGGCCTCTGATGTGCAGAAGCGGCTCGACGACAAGCGCTACAGCCCGTTCAAGCCCATTCCGGTGGCGACGGACGTCCCCAAGGAGACGATCATCTACCTCCGGGAGCACCAGAGCGACTACCCGGGTGTCGGCGGCGTCCAACTGACCGAGCGTTATTACCCCTACGGCTCGCTAGGCGCCCACCTGCTCGGCTGGGTGGGCGAGATCAACGGCGGCGAGCTCGCGACCTTCAAGAAAAAGGGCTACAAGGAAGGCGACAGCATCGGGAAGTCCGGCATCGAGAAGGTCTACGAGGACGACCTCCGGGGCAAGCCCCAGATCGAACGTCTGGAAGTCGACTCCAAGGGGCGGGTTCTCGGATCGCTGGGAACGACGCCAGCCGTGCAGGGTCACGACGTCCAGCTGACGCTCGACCTCGACGTGCAGAAGCTGGCCGAGGACTCGCTGCAACAAGGGCTCGCAGCGGCGCGGGGGAGCTACGACAAGCAGCAGGCCAAACACTTCATCGCACCGGCCGGTTCCGTCGTGGTCCAAGACCCGCGCGACGGCTCGATCCTCGCCCTGGCCTCCAACCCGACGTACGACCCGTCGGTCTTCGTCAACGGCATCAAGCCTGAGCTGTTCGCCCAACTCAACGACCCGGCCAGCGGCTACCCGCTGAACGACCGCGCCATCCAGGGCCAGTACGCGCCAGGGTCGACGTTCAAACTCATCACCTCGCTGGCCGCCCTGGGCCACGGGATGATCGACACCAAGTACACGGTCGACGACGGCGGAAAGATCAAGATCGGCAACCGGATCTTCAAGAACGCGGGCGGCGAGGCCAACGGTCGGGTCAACATCACCCGCGCCCTGACGGTGTCGAGCGACGTCTTCTTCTACACGCTGGGCAACCAATTCTGGCTTCAGCGGTCCCAGTTCGGCGACGCCATGCAGGACGAGGCGCGCCAGCTGGGAATGGGCAAGAAGACGGGGATCGCTCTGCCCTTCGAGGCCGCCGGTCGCATCCCCGACCCCGATACCCGCAAGAAACTCCATGACCAGAATCCCAAGGCCTTCCCCAACGGCCAGTGGTTCGCCGGTGACAACGTCAACCTGGCAATCGGCCAGGGCGAGATGGTCGTGACGCCGCTGCAGCTGGTGAACGCGTACGCGACGTTCGCCAACGGGGGCACGGTGTGGGTCCCGCGGGTAGGCGCAGCCGTGCAGGACCAGGTCGGCACCAAGCTGCGCGACATCCCACCCCAAGCCGTGCGCAAGCTCGTCCTCCCTCCGGAGGTCCGAGACCCGATCATGCAGGGCTTGCAGGGCGTTGCCACCGACCCGCGCGGGACCGCCGTGGGCGCGTTCGCGGGCTTCCCCTTCCAGACATTCCCCATCGCCGGCAAGACAGGGACGGCCCAGGCCGGCAACAAGCAGGACACGTCGTTGTTCGTCGCCTTCGGGCCCACCACTGACCCCCAGTACACCGTCGGCGTCGTGATGGAGGAAGCAGGATTCGGCGCGTCAGCGGCCGCACCCGTCGCCCGACGTATCCTCGAGTCCCTCGCCGGCAAGCCGACCCACCCCGTGAACTACGCGGGCGGCGGGCCCGACTGATCTTCAGGTCTCAACTACTGATCATGGCTACCGCAAGCGCGACCTCCGTCTTCCCCCTCCGCAAGGGCGCCACCGCGGCGTGGCGGCACATCGACCTCGCCCTGCTCGCGTCTGCGGTCGCCATCGCCGGCTTGGGCGTCTTGATGGTGTTCTCGGCCACCGAGAGCAAGCTGCGGGAGCAGGGCCTGGACCCGCACATGTACCTCAAGCGCCAGTCGGTGTGGGTGCTGCTCGGGCTCGCGGTGATGGCGGTGGCGGTCACCGTCGACTACCGGGTGCTGCGCGACATCGCGCCGATGCTCTTCATCGGCGCCTTCTTCCTACTGGTACTCGTGCTCTCGCCGTTGGGCTCGAGCACGCGTGGCGCCCAGGCGTGGTTCCAGTTCGGAAGCTTCCAGCTGGAACCGTCGGAGTGGGCCAAGTTGGCGCTGATCGCCTGCGTCGCCGCGTACTGCTCGACCCATCGCGGTGACCTCGACGGTCGTCGCCTGGCCACCGTGCTCGGCCTGGCCGGCGCGCCCATGGCGTTGATCTATCTGCAGCCCGACCTCGGTACCGACCTCGTGTTCGCGGCCATCCTCATCGGCGTGCTGGTGGTAGCGGGTGCTCGCCCCCGACACATCGCCGCCCTGTGCCTGATCGCGATCGTGGGCATGGTCGCGGTCGTGCAGCTGGGTGTGCTGAAGCAGTACCAGGTCGACCGGCTGACGGCCTTCGCCAATCCCACCAACGACCCCCAGCACTCGGCGTACAACCTGGCCCAGGCCAAGGCTGCCATCGGGTCGGGGGGCCTCTTCGGCAAGGGGCTCTTCAAGGGGACCCAGACCAACCTCTCGTTCGTCCCCGAGCAGCAGACCGACTTCATCTTCACCGTCGTCGGCGAGGAGTTGGGCTTCGTGGGGGCGTTCACGCTCCTGGCGCTCTTCGCGGTCGTCGTCTGGCGCACGTGGCGAACAGCCACCCTGGCCAGGGACCTGTTCGGCACGCTGCTCTGCGTCGGGATTCTGGCCATGTTCGTGTTCCAGATCTTCGAAAACGTGGGCATGACCATGGGGATCATGCCGATCACCGGTATCCCGCTCCCATTCATGTCCTACGGCGGGTCCTCGACGGTGGCCAACTTCGCCGCCATCGGCTTGGTGCTGAACGTGCACATGCGGCGGTTCGCCTAGGCCCCACCTACACTTGAACGGAACATGACATCTCTATGGCCGCGGATCGAGCCGCTGCTGGCCAGGGTGCAGAAGCCCGCCCGCTATATCGGCTGCGAGGACGGCGCCCGCACCCCTGAGCACAGCAGCCGCCGGGTGGCGTGGCTCCTGGTCTATCCCGACGCCTACGAGGTCGGGCTCCCCAACCAGGGCCTGCAGATCCTTTACGAGATCCTCAACGAACGCGACGACGCCGTCGCCGAGCGCTCCTACGCCCCGTGGGTCGACCTGGAGACGCTCATGCGCGGCCACCGGGTGCCCCTGTTCTCGGTGGACACCCACCGCCCGGCCGGCGACTTCGACCTGCTGGCGTTCAACCTCTCGGCCGAGCTCGTCTACACCAACGTCCTCAACTGCATCGACCTGGCGGGCGCACCGGTGCGGGCCGCCGACCGCGGGCCCGAACATCCCTTGGTCGTCGCCGGGGGCCACTGCGCGTTCAACCCTGAACCACTCGCCGACTTCGTCGACCTGTTCGTCATCGGCGACGGCGAGGAGGTCGTCAGCGAGATCACCGAGGTCGTGGGGCAGTGGAAGGCGGGCGGGCGCACGCCGGGCTCCCGCGAGCGAGTGCTCCGCACCCTCGCTTCGGTACCGGGCGTCTACGTGCCGTCGATGTACGACGTCGACTACGAAGGCCCGTGGCTGCGGGCGATCACGCCCCGCTTCCCCGAGGTTCCCGAGCGCGTCGAGAAGCGCACTGTCGCCGACCTGGCCGAGTGGCCTTATCCAAAGCAGCAGCTGGTCCCGCTCACCGAGGTCGTGCACGACCGTCTCAACGTCGAGATCTTCCGCGGCTGCACACGAGGCTGTCGCTTCTGCCAGGCGGGCATGATCACGCGGCCGGTGCGTGAGCGCCCCGCCGACCAGGTACGCACGATGGTGGCCGACGGCCTGCGCCGCACCGGCTACGACGAGGTGAGCCTCACGTCGCTGTCGAGCGCCGACTTCAGTGGCATCGACGGCGTGGTGGCTGACATCGTCAACGATCCCGTGAACTGTGGCCAGGTGTCGCTGTCCTTGCCGAGCCTGCGCGTCGACGCCTTCACCGTCGGCGTCGCCACCGAGATCCAGAAGGTGCGGCGCACCGGTCTCACTTTCGCCCCCGAAGCCGGCACCTGGCGCCTGCGCCAAGTGATCAACAAGCTCATCCGCGAGGAAGACCTCTACGGCGCCGTGGAAGCGGCGTACTCGCAGGGATGGCGGCGAGTGAAGTTGTACTTCATGACGGGCCTGCCCACCGAGATGGACGACGACACGCTCGGCGTCGCTCGCCTGGCCCGCAACTGCGTCGCCATCGGACGCCGCTACCACAAGGGCGCGTCGGTGACGGCGTCGGTCGGTGGGTTCGTCCCCAAGCCGCACACACCGTTCCAGTGGTTCGGGCAGAACGGTGTGGCAGAGCTGCAGCGCAAGGTCGGGCTGTTGCGCGACGACCTGCGGCGCGACCGCGCCGTCCAGCTGCGTTGGCACGACCCCAAGGCCACCCTCGTCGAGGGCATCGCCTCGCGCGGCGACCGGCGTGTCGGCGCCGTCATCGAGGAGGTGTGGCGCCGCGGAGGCGTGTTCCAGGAGTGGAGCGAACACTTCGACCTGAACCTGTGGGAAGAGGCGATGGCCAACCACGGTCTGTCGCCCGACTGGTACGTCACCCGCCACCGCACCGACGACGAGATTCTCCCGTGGGACCACATCAGCGCCGGCCTGCACAAGGATTTCTTGTGGCAGGACTGGCAGGACGCCCTCGCCGAACACGGGCTCCCCGATTGCCGTTGGACACCCTGCTACGACTGCGGGGTGTGCACCGACTACGGCATCGAGCACGTCGTGGCCTCCGCGCTCGCGCCGGCGGGCGGCAGCCAGGGCACGGGCCAGGACCTCAGTGTCGGCGGCGAGGTCCCGGTCACGCTGCTGCCGGTGGGAGGCCGAGCCTGATGCGCCTGCGTGTGCGCTTCCAGAAGCTCGGCAAGGTGCGCTGGACGAGCCACCGCGACGTCGCCCGGATGTGGGAGCGGGCGTGCCGGCGCATCCAGCTGCCACTGGCGTGGACCGGCGGCTTCTCGCCCCGCCCGAAGTTGAGCTTCGGGCTGGCACTGCCCACCGGCGCCGAGTCTCGGGCCGAGTACCTCGACATGGAGCTGGCACCCGACGTCGTCGTCGATGTCGACGGGCTACCGGCGCTGCTGAGTCCGGCGCTGCCGATGGGTGTCGACGTGACGGCCGTGGCCGAGGTCGACCCAAAGGCACCGTCCCTGCAGGAGGACGTGGTGTCGTGCACGTGGCGCCTGGGGTTTGCCCCCGGTGCCGACCTGGCAGTTCTCGTCGAGAGAGCGCTCGCCTCGTCGTCCCTGCTCGTCGAGCGCGAGCGCAAGGGGCGGCTCTCGGTCGACGACGTCCGTCCCGCCATCCTCACCCTCGACGCCGTGGTCACGGCCCAGGGTGAGCCCGAGCTCGAGGCCCTGCTTGCCACCCAGCCCCGAGCGCTGCGCCCGCAGGAACTACTACGGGCGCTCGACCCGGCCCTCGAGGCGACCCGGGTCTGCAGAACACACCAATGGATCGAGCGCGACGGCCTCCAACAGGAGCCTCTCGTCGCCGCGCCGCACGCCGTCGGAGCGCGTGCGCAATGAGAAGGGAACATCCCGATGTCCGAACCCGTGGACACGCCGGCCGAGTCTCGGCCGAGTCCCCCGACCCCGACCGGGGAGGCGGCTGAGAGCGCCGCCACGAGCGACGGCGCCGCTGCGCCGCAGGGAAGCGGCCCCCGCCGCAATCGCCGCCGCGGATCGCGCGGTGGGCGTGGGCGGAGCAAGCCGGCCTCCCAGGAAGCGGCGAAGTCGGCCGGCGGGGCCAACGCCAAGGCCCCGGCACCGGCGCCAGCGGCCGACGACAACGATCCCCGCCCCGACCTCCCTGACCGTCCGGGCGAGAACCGACCGTCGCCCGACGCCGCCGCCCGAGCCCTGATCCCCAAGCCCAAGATCGGTGACTCGCGCCCGGCGCCCGCGGAGGCCGAGGCCGACGGCGACGACGCGCCTGGCGAGGCGGCGACGGGAACGCGGAAGCGTCGCCGTCGCGGCGGGCGAGGCCGAGGCGGAGGTGGTGGCGGCGGCAACGGGCCGAAGGCTGCGACCGTCGAGGCCGAGGCGCAGGCCCTCGACGAGGAGACGCTGGCCCAGCGGCGGGGCCGCGAGCGCAAGGGCCGGCCCGTCGGCCGGTACCTGATGACCGTGCACGTCCGGCCCGAGGCGACCCAGATCGGGGTGCTCGAAGGACGGGCGCTCATCGAGCACTACGTCTCCCGCCCCCAGGACGACGCCACCCAGATCCACGGCAACATCTACCTGGGCCGCGTGCAGAACGTCCTCCCGGGCATGGAGGCCGCGTTCGTCGACATCGGTACGCCCAAGAACGCGGTGCTGTATCGGGGCGACGTGCAGTACGACCCCGAGGACGTGGTCGAGAGCGGCGCCCCTCGCATCGAGCAGATGCTCAAGGCCCGCCAGACGATCCTCTGCCAGGTCACCAAGAACCCCATCGGCACCAAGGGCGCTCGCCTCACCCAGGAGGTCTCGTTGCCGGGGCGGTTCGTCGTCCTGATCCCCAACAGCACGACATACGGCATCTCCAAGCGCCTGGCCGATGACGAGCGGCGGCGCCTGCGCCGCATCCTCGACGAGGTCCGCCCCGAGGGCCACGGCTTGATCGTGCGGACCGCGGCCGAGAACGCCACGCCCGACGAGCTGCGCCGTGACGTCGAGCGCCTGCTGCGTCAGTGGAAGGAGATCGACTCCCTGGCCAAGCGGTCGAAGGCCCCGGCCCTGCTGTACCGCGAGCCCGACCTGGCGGTGCGCATCATCCGAGAGGAGTTCAACCGCGAGTATCGCGGCGTCGTCATCGACGACCAGGCACTGTACGACGAGGTGCACGACTACGTCTCCAGCCTCATCCCCGAGCTGGCCGACCGCGTCGAGTTCTTCGATCCCGCCGACGAGCCCCTGCCGCTGTTCGAGCGCTACCACGTTCACGAGCAGCTGCACAAAGCCCTCGACCGCAAGGTGTGGTTGCCGTCGGGCGGTTCGCTCATCATCGAGCGCACCGAGGCCCTCACCGTCATCGACGTGAACACCGGCAAGAACGTGGGCTCGTCGAGCCTCGAGGAGACCGTCTTCCGCAACAACCTCGAGGCGGCGGAGGAGATCGCCCGTCAGCTGCGGCTGCGCGACATCGGCGGCATCATCGTCATCGACTTCATCGACATGGAGATCAAGAAGAACCGGGACGAGGTGCTGCGCTCGTTCAAGGCCGCCCTGGCCCGGGACAAGACCCGGACCCAGGTGTTCGAGATCTCCGAGCTGGGCCTGGTGGAGATGACCCGAAAGCGGGTCTCCGAGGGCCTGGTGGAGTCGTTCTCGATGGAGTGCCCTACCTGCAACGGCCGGGGCATCATCCTCGACGAGTCACTGCTCTGATCTCTTCGGTAACCTGAGCTTCCTATGTATGCAGTCATCCGCACCGGCGGCAAGCAGGCGCGCGTGGAGCAAGGCCAGCGCATCGACGTCGAGCTCCTCGGCAAGGCCGAGGGCGACGAGGTCGACTTCACGCCCGTGCTCCTGGTCGACGGCGACACTGTCGTGGCCGCCGCGTCCGACCTGGCCGCGGCCAAGGTGACCGCCCGGGTGGTCGGCGAGACCAAGGGCCCCAAGATCCGCGGCTTCACCTACAAGAACAAGACCAACCAGCGCCGCCGGTGGGGCCACCGCCAGCACTACAACACGATCGAGATCACGGGGATCAGCAAATGAGCAAGACCAAGGGTGGCGGTTCGACTCGCAACGGTCGTGACTCCCAGGCCCAGCGCCTCGGCGTGAAGGTGTTCGACGGCGGCCAGGTGCACGCGGGGGCGATCATCGTCCGCCAGCGGGGCACACGGATTCACCCCGGCCAGAACGTCGGCAAGGGCGACGACGACACGCTCTTCGCCCTGGCCTCGGGCAAGGTCAAGTTCGGCTCCCGCAAGGGCCGCAAGCTCGTCGACGTCCTCTAGGTACTCGTTCTGGGGACGATGCTGGGGGTCATAGCCCCCAGGAGCGTCACCAGAACGAGTCGCTCGTAGGCTGAACCGATGGCTTCCGGGTTCGTCGACGAGGCGCAGCTGCACGTGCGCGCCGGCGACGGGGGCGCGGGCGCGGTGTCGTTCCGGCGGGAGGCGCACGTGCCGCGGGGCGGGCCCGACGGGGGCGACGGCGGCAAGGGGGGCGACGTGTGGCTGGTCGCCGACCGCAACGTTGCGTCGCTGCTCGGCTTCAGGGACCACCCGCATCGCCGGGCCACCGACGGCGTGCACGGCAAAGGCGGCGGCCGGCACGGCGCCAACGGCACCGATACACGCGTCGCCGTCCCGGAGGGCACGACCGTGAAGGACAAGGACGGCGCGGTGGTGGCCGACCTCGTGCACGAGGGCGACACCTGGCTCGCGGCCCGTGGCGGCCGCGGGGGGCGCGGCAACGCCAGCTTCCTCAGCAACCGGCGGCGGGCGCCATCGTTCGCCGAGCAGGGCGAGCCTGGCGAGGAGCGCTGGCTCGACATGGAGCTGCGCCTCATCGCCGACGTCGCGCTCGTCGGCCTTCCCAACGCCGGCAAGAGCACGCTGATCTCCCGCATCTCGGCGGCCAAGCCCAAGGTGGCCGACTACCCGTTCACCACCCTCCAACCCCACCTCGGTGTGGTGCTCTTTGACGGCTCGGAGATCGTCGTAGCCGACGTCCCCGGCCTCATCGAGGGGGCGGCCGAGGGCCGGGGCCTCGGGCACCAGTTCCTCCGCCACGTCGAGCGGGCCCGGGCCCTGCTCGTACTGGTCGACCTGGCCAACGTCGAAGAGATCGCGCCTGCCGAGCAGGAGCGGGTCCTGCTCGAAGAGCTCGGTCGTTACAAGCCCGAGCTCCTCGACCGGCCGCGCCTCGTCGTCGGCACCAAGGCCGACGTGGGCACGTTGCCCTGGGACGGGGAACGCATCTCGGCTGTCACCGGCGAGGGCCTGCGTCCTTTGGTCGGGCGGCTCGTCCAGCTCGTGGAGGAGGCGCGGGCCGCCGAGCCCGTTGCCGAGGCCTTCGTCCTGCACGAACCGCTCCCCGAAGGCTTCCGTGTCGAGCGCGAGCCGAACGGCGACTTTCGCGTCGTCGGCCGTCCCGTCGAGCGGGCTGTCGCCCTCTCCGACATCACCACGCCCGATGCCCAGGAATACGTCCGCCAGCGCCTGCAGCGACTGGGTGTCGACCGGGCCCTGGAGCGGGCCGGGGTGCAGGAGGGCGACACCGTGCACATCGGCAAGATGGCGTTCGAGTACCAGACGGCGGGAAGCAGAGGATGATCGTCGTCGTCAAGGTCGGCACCTCGTCGATCACCGACGTCCACGGCGAGGTCGAGCTGGCGGCCATCGACAAGCTGTGCGCCGAGGCGGCGACGCTGCGCGGCCAGCACCACCGCGTGGTCATCGTCACGTCGGGTGCCATCGCCGCCGGACTTCCCGCCCTCGGTCTCAGCGGCGCTCGCCCCGCCGATTTGGCCACGCTGCAGGCCATCTCGGCCGTCGGCCAGAGCCGGCTCATGCGGGTGTATGACGATTCCCTTGCCCGCCACGGGCTGGTCGGCGGGCAGGTGCTCCTGGCCCCGCTCGACTTCGTCCACCGTTCGCAGTACCTGCACGCCCGCGGCACGCTCACCCGCCTGCTCGAACTCGGTGTGGTCCCCGTCGTCAACGAGAACGACGCGGTGGCCGACGACGAGATCCGCTTCGGCGACAACGACCGCCTTGCTGCCCTCGTCGCCCATCTCGTCAACGCCGACGTCCTGGTGATGCTCACCGACACGCCCGGCCTCCTCACGGCAGACCCCCGACTCGACGAGGAGGCGTCGCTGATCGAGGAGATCGTCGAGGTGGACCACGAGCTCGAGCGCGTGGCGGGCGCGGCGGGAAGCGCCCGCGGCAGCGGCGGCATGGCCTCCAAGTTGGCGGCCGCCAAGATGGCGGCGTGGTCCGGCGTACGTACGGTGATCGCCGCGGCCGACCGCCCCGGCGTCCTCGCTGCTGCCGTCGACGGCGAGGCCGGCGCGGGAACCGTCGTACGCCCTCACGACCGCAAGCTGTCGGCCCGCAAGCTGTGGATCGGGTTCGCGGTGGCTTCTTCCGGCACCGTGGTCGTCGACGACGGGGCCCGCCGCGCCCTCGTCGAGCGCCGCACGTCGCTGTTGCCGGCCGGCGTGGTCGAGGTGCAGGGCGACTTCGACGCCGACGACGCTGTCGAGCTCGCGGTTCCGTCCGGCCAGGTCTTCGCCAAGGGCCTCGTGCGCTACGCCGCCAACGTGCTCAAGGACGTCGCCGGGTCCAAGACCAGCGAGCTGCCCGAGGGTCTCCCTCACGAGGTCGTCCACCGCGACGACCTCGTCGTGCTGCCGTAGCGGCGCCGTGGCGTCGTACTGGCCGCTGTTCGATCTCCGGCTGGAGACGGAGCGTCTCGTATTGCGCGCCGTGACCGACGACGACCTCCCCGGCTTGCTCGACGCCATCGACGCCGGGATCCACGACCCGGAGCTGATGCCGTTCTCGATCCCGTTCACCGACGAAGCGCCAGAGAAGCGGCGCCTGTCGGCGGCGCAGTACGTGTGGGGCGCCCGAGCCAACTGGTCGACGGACGCGTGGGAGCTTCCGTTCGGAGTCTTCCGAGATGGGAGGCCGATCGGCGTGCAAGGAGTGTCAGCCAAGCGCTTCCTCGTCATGCGAGAAGTGGAGACCGGTTCCTGGCTGACGCGGGCCGAGCAGGGTCAGGGATTCGGCAAGGAGATGCGCTGCGCCGTGCTCCAGTTCGCGTTCGCGCACCTGAATGCCGAGATCGCTCGTTCCGGCGCCTTCGTCGACAACCCCGCTTCGGCGGCGGTGTCACGCGCCATCGGCTACCGCGAGAACGGACGCTCCCGGGAGGCGCCGCGCGGGGGCCCCAAGGACCGTGTCAACTTCGAGCTCACGCGTGACGAGTGGCTCGAGCGACGCGACGCTCTGCCGAAGGCCGCGATCGTCGGCTTCGACGTCGTCCGCGGCATGTTCGGGCTGGATGACGACAAGGCGTCTTGACCGGACGGTCAAGTAGCCTCACCTGCGATGACGCAAGGGTCGATGGCGGACTTGGGGAGGCGAGCGAAGGCCGCTTCGCGCACCCTGGCCACCGCCTCAACCGGCGCCAAGGACGCTGCCCTCAACGCCGCGGCCGACCTGCTCGTCGACCGGGCGCCGGAGATCGTCGAGGCCAACGCCGACGACGTCCGGCGAGCCGAGGCCGACGGCGTGTCGTCCACCATCGTCGATCGCCTCCGCCTCACCAACGGCCGCATCGAAGGCATGGCCGACGGGCTGCGCAAAGTGGCGGCGCTGTCCGATCCCGTCGGCGAGATCGTCGAGGGCTGGACGCGCCCCAACGGACTCGTCATTGAGAAGGTTCGGGTGCCGCTCGGCGTGGTGGCCATCGTCTACGAGAACCGGCCCAACGTCACCAGCGACGCCTTCGGCCTGTGCCTCAAATCCGGCAACGCCGCCTTTCTCCGCGGCTCGTCGGGCGCCCTGCGGTCGAACGTCGCCATCGCCTCCGTTCTGCGCGAGGGCCTCACCAAGGCCGGCCTTCCCGCCGACGCCTTGATCCTCGTCGAAGACACCAGCTACGAAGCGGCGACCGAGTTCATGCAGCTGCGCGACTCGATCGACTGCCTCATCCCCCGCGGTGGGCCGTCGCTGATCAAGGCCGTCCTCGAGAACGCCACCGTGCCCTATGTGATCGACGGTGACGGCAACTGCCACGTGTACGTCGACCAGCACGCCGACCTCGACCAGGCGCTCGACATCGTCGTCAACGCCAAGACCCAGCGGCCGTCGGTGTGCAACGCCGCCGAATCCCTCGTCGTCCACGAGGCCGTGGCCCAGGAGTTCCTGCCCAGAGCCGTACGCGCGCTCGACGGCGTCGAGCTGGTGGGCGACGAGGCCAGTCGGGCCATCGTCGACACGATCGGCCCAGCCACCGACGACGACTTCGGCACGGAGTTTCTCGCCCTCAAGATGTCGGTCGCCGTGGTGCCGTCGATCGACGCCGCGATCGAGCACATCAACACGTACGGCACCGGCCACACCGAGGCCATCTGCACGACCGACGTCGACGCGTCCCGGCGGTTCGAGCGCGAGGTCGACGCCGCGGTCGTCAACGTGAACGCCTCGACCCGCTTCACCGACGGCGAGGCGTTCGGCTTCGGGGCCGAGATCGGCATCAGCACGCAGAAGCTGCACGCCCGCGGGCCCATGGGCCTGCGCGAACTGACGACGACGAAGTACGTCGTCCGGGGGGAAGGACAGATCCGCACGTGACCCTCACGAACACCGAGCCTCGCTTCGAATCAGTGCCCGCGGTGCGCGAGGGCCTCGCATCGGTCCGATACCTGGCCGACGAAGGCATCGCCGGCGTCGTCTACCTGGCCGATCGGCTGCAGAAGCCGGTGCTGGTCGAGGGCCCGGCCGGCACTGGCAAGACCGAGTTGGCCAAGGCGGTGGCCCAGCTGACCAACAGCCGCCTGATCCGCCTCCAGTGCTACGAGGGCCTCGACGAGTCGAAGGCGCTCTACGAGTGGAACTACAAGAAGCAGCTGCTGCGTATCCAGGTCGAGCGCAACGAGGAGGACCAGGCCACCTGGAGCGAGATCGAAGAGGACATCTTCGCCGAGGAGTTCCTGCTCACCCGACCGCTCCTCGAAGCGATTCGCGCCACCGATCCCGTCGTGTTGCTCATCGACGAGGTCGACCGCGTCGAAGTGGAGACCGAGGCCCTGCTTCTGGAGATCCTGTCGGACTACCAGGTCTCCATTCCTGAGCTGGGCACGGTCACGGCCACCCAGGTGCCGCTCGTGTTCCTGACGTCCAACAACACCCGTGAGCTGTCCGAGGCTCTCAAGCGCCGCTGCCTCTACTTGCACCTCGACTATCCCGACCTGGCGCGCGAGAAGGAGATCGTGCTCGCCCGGGTGCCGGGCATCACCGAGAACCTGGCCGACCAGATTGCGCGCGTCGTGCGCAGCATCCGCCAGCTCGAGCTGAAGAAGGCGCCGTCGGTGTCCGAGACACTCGACTGGGCCCGCACCCTGCTCCTCCTCGGCGCGACCGAGATCGACGAGGCGCAAGCCACCGAGACGCTGCACATCCTCCTGAAGTACCAGTCCGACATCGAGAAGGCCGCAAAGGAGTTGTCGGCCGCGGCGTCGTGATCTGATGTCGACTGCACCAGCGCGCAGCTCGATGCTCGACGTCTTGGAGGGCTTCATCCAAGAGTTGCGGACCGCGGGGCTACCGGTGAGCCTCACTGAGAACCTCGACGCCATGGAGGCCGTGCAGCACATCCCCATGGAGGACCGCGAGGCCTTCAAGTACGCCCTTGCCGCCACGCTGGTCAAGAACCACTCCCATTGGAAGGCGTTCGAGACCGTGTTCGAGGTCTACTTCTCGCTGCGGCGCGAGGGGCCGGGCGAAGCGGGCGAAGACGGCGACGGGGCCGACGCCGGCAACCTGCAGCCCGACGAGAGCGGCGCGGCCGGCGGCGGCGCGATGGACTCGCTGAGCCCCGAAGAGCTGGCGGAGATGCTTTACCGGGCGCTGCTCAACGCCGACGAGGCCACGATGCAGGCCTTGGCGCGCCAGGCTGTCACCCGCTTCGCGGGCATGGAGCCTGGGCGCCCCGTCGGCGGCACGTACTACTTGTACCGAACGCTGCGGAACCTCGACCTCGACGGCACACTCGAGCGCCTCATGGAGGCGAGCCGCGAGCAGGCGGGCGGCGAGCTCACGAGCCTCGAGGAGCGACTCGAGCGCGACGAGTACCAGGAGCGCATCGCCAAGCTGCGTCAGGAGATCGAGGCCGAGATCCGCAGGCGGCTGGTGGCTGACCGCGGCCCGGAGGCCATGGCCCGCACCTTGCGCAAGCCG
Organism: Acidimicrobiales bacterium; assembly: GCA_035948135.1. GTDB lineage: Bacteria > Actinomycetota > Acidimicrobiia > Acidimicrobiales > AC-14 > CADDZP01. The sequence continues at coordinate 49,614 of DASZJL010000194.1, forward strand.
TTGCCCGAGGACGTCGACTTCATGCACGCCAGCCGCGACGAGATGGCGACGCTGCGGCGCACCATTCAGCCGTTGGCGAGGAAGCTGGCGGTGCGTCTGGCTCGCAAGCGTCGCCATGGGCGCAAGGGACCGCTCGACTTCCGCAACACCATGCGCCACTCGCTGTCCTACGGCGGGGTCCCGGCCGAGCCCAAGTTCCGGTACCCGAGGCCTGCGAAACCCGAGATCATCGTCGTGGCCGACATCTCCGGTTCGGTGGCCGCCTTCGCCCGCTTCACGCTGATGTTCGTCTACGCCATCGCCAGCCAGTTCTCACGCGTGCGCGCCTTCGTCTTCATCGACGGCATCGACGAGGTCACCAAGTTCTTCGAGGGCACCGAGGACGTGAACCAGGCCGTGCACCGGGTCAACACCGAAGCGGACGTGATCTGGGTTGACGGCCACTCCGACTACGGCCACGCCTTCCAGGTGTTCTGGGACAAGTGGGGTGCGGAGGTGTCGCCCAAGAGCTCGGTGATCCTGCTCGGCGACGCCCGGAACAACTACCACTCGTCGCAGGCGTGGATCGTCAAGGAGCTGCGCCAGCGGGCCCGCCACGTGTACTGGCTGAACCCCGAGCCGAGGAGCTACTGGGACACCGGCGACTCCATCGTCTCGGAGTACGGCGTCCACTGCGACGGCGTCTATGAGTGCCGCAACCTCCGGCAGCTCGAGCGCTTCGTCGAACAGCTGGGCTAATGCACTAGTGCCCGCCCGACTGGCGGCGCTTGTCGCTACGGGGACGACGGCCGCCGTCCTCCTCCGGGGCAAGTCGGGCTCCCTCGGGCCCAACATGGTCCTGCTGACGGCGGGCTATGTGGCGCTGGCCGTCATCGTGGTGGTGGAGGTGCGCCGCCACCGGGCCGGCCTGCCGCCGGGCATGGGCAAGGCGATCGTCGCGATCTGCGCCGCGGGACTGCTGGTGCTCGCCGTCGCCGCGCCGCCGACGGAGTCGGGCGACGTGTGGGCTTACGCCTGGTATGGACGCGTCGTCGCCCACTACCACTCCAACCCCTACACGACCCCCCCGTCGCACCATCCCGACGACAAGTGGGCACGCCACGTCGACCGGCCCTATCAGCACAGCGACTCCGTCTACGGCCCGGCGTTCACCGCGGTGTCGGGCGCCGGCATGCTCTTCTTCGGGTTTTCGTTCCTGAGCGCACGCTTGTTCTTCCAGCTCCTGGCCGCCGCGTGCGTGGCAGCCGTCATGGTGTTGGTCTGGCGGCGGACACGGAGCCCGGCCGCCGTCGCCATCATCGGCCTCAATCCGCTCGTGATCGTGAGTGTCGTCAACGGCGGTCACAACGACGCCTGGGTCGGGCTCGCGGTGCTGGCCGGCGTCCTTCTGGTGACGCGCGACCGTCTGCGCTGGGCCGGTCTGGCGTTCGCCGTGGCCGTGATGGTGAAGGTCGCCGCGGTCCTGCCGCTGCTCGCGGTCGGCGTCTGGCTGTGGCGGAAGCGAGGCTGGCGTGCGGCCGCCGAGATGGGGGCCGCTGCTGCGGTCGCCGGGCTCGTGGGCTACGGCATCGCCGGCGGCACGAGCGCGCTCGGTCCGCTGCGGGCGGCCCAGCTGCACTTCAGCGGGCCGTCGGTGTGGAAGGGACCCGAGCGGTGGCTGGGCGGTCATGGCCTCACCCGCTGGATCGCGACTACGGCGACGGCGACGGTCGTCGCCCTCGTGCTGTTCCTCTCGCGGCGTCGCCTCGACCACGCCGATCCCGCGGTGGTGGCTGGGAGCGCCGTGCTCGTCTACTGCCTGCTGGGGCCGTACGTGCTGCCGTGGTACGTGTTCTGGGGACTCGGCGCCTTTGCCCTCGCGTGGCGATCACGGCTCGCGTGGCTCGCACTCTTTCACGGCGCCGTGCTGCACCTGGCGTATGTCCCCGACCCCGAGATACACGGCCAGCCCCTCGATCCGCTGTTCGCACGCTCGCCCGTACAGCGGTTCCAGCTCGACCTGTTCCAGATGTGGGTGCCCTTGCTCGAGCTGGTGATCATCGTGGCCGTGATCGTCTACTCACTGCGGCCCAGCGGCGAGCCTGAGGAGACAGGGAGCCCCGCGCCGAACCTTCTGAGGGACGAAGGCTCGCGTGACTATCGCTGACTTATGTGCGCTCAACGCACATAAGTCAGCAAAAGCAAGTGCTGGCTAGAGGTGCAGGCCGCACTCCGTCTTGTCCTTGCCCGCCCAGCGGCCCGAGCGCGGGTCGGCACCCGGCTCGACGGGGTGCGTGCACGGCTGGCAGCCGATCGACAGGTAACCCTGGTGCACGAGCGGGTTGACGGGGACGTCGTGGTCGGCGATGTAGCCCTGGACGTCGAGGTCGGTCCAGTTGGCGATGGGGTTGACCTTCACCAGACCACGGAGGTCGAGGGAGAGGATGCGCGCCTCGGCGCGGCTGGGAGACTCGGCCCGGCGCAGGCCGCTCATCCAGGCTTCCTTGCCCATGAGGGCCCGGTCGAGCTGGCCGACCTTGATGGCCGAGCAGCAGTTCTCGGGATCGACCTTCCAGAGTTCTTCGTCGTGGTGCGGAACCGTCATCATGCGCAAGTTGAGGCCGTACCGCCGGCGGACGAGCTCGACGGTCTCGAGCGTCTCCGGGAAGTGGTAGCCGGTGTCGATGAACACCACCTCGATCGACGGCTCGACGTTGACGGCGAGGTCGATCAACACCGCGTCGGTCATCGACGCGGTGAGGGCGAGGTGGGGATGGAACGTGTCGACCGCCCAGCGGATGATCTCGCTGGCGGGTGCAGTCTCGAAGCGGTCGTTGAGTTCGGCCATCTCCGACGGGCTGAGATCGGTGCGCGGGGGTGCCATTGCCATGTCGATCAAGCTCCTGCGCACTCGCCGGCGCCGACCTCGGCGCTGTAGGGACCGGTCTCGTCGTAGTCGACGTAGAACTCCGGACGTTCGTCCGGCGGGGGGAAGTGGTCGAGTTCCTTGAGGTCGGCGGCGACCGCCGGCGGACCCCCGATGCGGTCGAGCCACTGCCCGAACTCCTCGCCCGCGGCACGCTCGCCCGCGAAACGGCGCACGAGCCGAACCGTGGCTTCGGGGGCGTTCTTGGCCGGGAGCCGCATCGTCTTGGCCGCGAACTCGACCTCCATCTGGCCGATGCGTCCGCCCAGCTGCAGCTGGTAGCCCGGGGCGGGCTGTCCGTTCGCCCGGCGCTCGACGCCGAGGAACCCGATGTCGGCCACGTGATGCTGGCCGCAGGAGTTCGTGCAACCGGAGATGTTCACCCGGATGCCGCCGACCTCGGCCAGGCCGGCGTCCTCGAGGGCGGTGCCGATGGCGCCGGCGAGGCCGCGGGACTGGGTGACGGCGAGGTTGCAGGTGTCGGCGCCCGGGCAGCTCACGACGTCGCGGGCCAACTCGGCGCCGGGCTGGGCCATGCCGATGGCGTCGAGGCGGGCGTAGAGGGTGGGCAACTGCTCCTCGGTGAGGCCGCGGAACACGACGTTCTGCCGGTTGGTGACGCGCACCTCGGCCCGCAGCTCACGCTGGATCGACGCCAGGGCCCGGAACTGGTCGCTGGTCACGTCGCCCAAGCGGGCATACGCGTAGGCGGACACCGTGCCCTTGGCGACGCCCCGGACGACGTTGGCGTCCTCCCAGCGGCCGTAGGGATCGCGGTGGATGAAGTTGACCTGCGTGCCCCAGCCCATCGCCGTGGGCTCCACGGTGGTTGCCACACCAGCCGGCTCGTCGCCGTGCTCCCGCACGTACTCGGGGATGCCGCCGGCCCAGGTGACCGACGCCCGCAGGAACTTGCGCTCCTTGAGGATGCGCTCGCGCAGCTCGTCGACGCCCATGGTGTCGAGCAGCCACTTCATACGGGCGCGCAGCTTGTTGTCGCGGTTGCCGTAGTGGTCGAACGTGCGCAGGACCGCCTCGATCGTGGGCAGCAGGTCCTCGCGTGGCGTGAACTCTTCGAGGGCCTGGGCGGCGTGCGGGTTGGCGCCGAGACCACCGGCGAAGAACACGCGGAAGCCGGGCTCGAGGGTGCCGTCGGAGCGGGGCCGCATCACGGCGATGATCCCCACGTCGTTGAACATGGCCTGGCCGCAGTCGGTCGTGCAGCCGGAGAAGTTGATCTTGAACTTGCGAGGGAGGCGCTGGGAGTACGGGTTGCGCAGCAGGTGACGGTAGGTGGCCTCGGCCCACGGGCTGATGTCGAGGACCTCGAACGGGCAGGCGCCGGCCAGGTGGCAGCCCTGGATGTTGCGCACCGTGTCGCCGCACGCCTCGCGCGTCGTCATACCGACCGAGGCCAGATCCTCGAGCACCTCGGGTACGCGCTCGAGCTCGACGAAGTGGAACTGGATGTTCTGGCGCGTGGTGATGTGGCCCCAGCCGCGCGAGTAGGTGTCGCCGATGTGGGCGAGCATGTCCAACTGGTCTGGCTCGATGGAGCCGTACGGCACCTTGATGCGCACCATCTGGTTGTGGCCGCCCTGGCGCTGGCCGTAGATGCCGTTGTTGAGGCGGAAGACGCGGAACACGTCCTCGTCCAGCTCGCCCTTCAGGTACAGGTCGAGCTGTGTTCTGAACTTGTCGATGTCAGCTCGGGCGGCGGGGTCGATCTCCCGGATCAGCATGCGACCTCCTCGGGGGGCACGGGACGGAATCGGAGCCGCGGGCGCGCGGCGTCCGTCTACGGCAGGAGGCGACAGGTCTCGTCGAAGGCGAGGTGCGGCGTGGTGCCCATGGCGATCGACGGCGCGCCACGCAGGCGCAGCGGCGATCGGCGGCTACTCGACGAGGACCTCACAGCTGTTCAGTCAACCATTCCCGATAAATCTGATCAAGTTTCGGCCCACGCCCGCCGTGTCAAGTTGCTCTTGACACCAACCCGATGTCAAGGCATCCTTGACACATGGCAGATCAGAACTACAGCGACGAAGCACAAGCTGAACAACACGACACCGAGCAGTCCTCTTCCGAACGCCACCGGGAGGTCCCACCCCTGTTGACGCAGGCGTGGGAGACCGCCACGGGCGACGGCGACCCCCTCGAGGCACTCGGCGCCACCCGGGCGCTGAAGGCCCAGCTCCCGATCTGGGAGGCCCAGCTGGTGAAGGAAGCCGTCGCCGACGGCGCCACGTGGGAGACGATCGGCGACTCTGTCGGCGTCAGCCGTCAGGCCGCCTGGGACCGCTTCCACCACGAGGTCCACGACCTCCGCCGCCAGATGCGCAAGGACATGCACGACGTCCGCAAGAAGTACCGCGACGAGGCCATGCGGATCCGCGACAGCTACGCCGACAAGCTCGGCCCCCCCAAGCGGGGCCGCGGTCGCGGCCGAAGTGGCCGTCCCGACCACGGACACGATCACAGCCTCGACCACGACAGCGGCGAGACCGAGAGCTGACGGAAGGCTACGACCGCAGCAGTTCGGCCAGCTGGAACGCGAGGTCCAGTGACTGGCGGGCGTTGAGCCTGGGATCGCACGCCGTCTCGTAGCGCTCGTCGAGGTCGGCGACCTCGTCGCCGCCGCCCAAGCACTCGGTGACGTCGTCGCCGGTGAGCTCGATGTGGACGCCGCCGGGCCACGTGCCCTCGGACCGGTGGATGGCGAAGAACGAGCGGATCTCGCTCATGATGGCGGCGAAGTCGCGGGTCTTGCGTCCCGACGGGCTCACGAACGTGTTGCCGTGCATGGGGTCGCACTCCCACACCACGGGGTGACCGGCCTCGCGCACCGCCCGCACCAACGGGGGCAGCAGCTCCTCGACGCGGTCGACACCCATTCGGCTGATGAGCATCAGGCGTCCTGGGACTCGATCGGGGTCGAGGCGGTCGCACAACTCGATGACGTCGCCGGCAGACGCCGACGGCCCCAGCTTGACGGCGATCGGGTTCCGCACCCCGCGCATGAACTCGACGTGCGCGCTGTCGATCTCGCGGGTGCGATCTCCGATCCACAGAAGATGGGCCGAGCAGTCGTACCAGTCGCCGGTCAGGGAGTCCTGGCGGGTGAGGGCCTCCTCGTACCCGAGGAGCAGCGCCTCGTGGCTCGTGAAGAAGTCGACCTGGTGCAGGTGCTCCTCAGCCGACAGGTCGATGCCGCAGGCGGCCATGAACCGCAGGGCGCGCTCGATCTCCCCGGCGATGGACTCGTACCGCTGGCCCTCACGACTCGAGGAGACGAACTCCTGGTTCCAGACATGCACCTGGTTGAGGTCGGCGAAGCCGCCCTTGGTGAACGCCCGCAAGAGGTTCAGCGTGGAGGCCGACTGGTTGTAGGCCTGGATGAGGCGCTCGGGGTCGGCGACACGCGCCTCTTCGGTGGCGGCCGGGTCGTTGACGATGTGGCCGCGGAACGCAGGCAGCACCCGCTCGCCGACGGTCTCGGTGGGGGAGGACCGGGGCTTGGCGAACTGGCCGGCGATGCGGCCCAGCTTCACCACCGGAACCCCCGAGCCGTAGGTCAACACGACAGCCATCTGGAGGATGACCTTGAGCTTGTCCCTGATGGAGTCGGCCGAGAAGCCGTCGAAGGACTCGGCGCAGTCGCCGGCCTGTAGGAGGAACGCGCGTCCCTGAGCGACGTCCCCCAACGCGGCCGTCAACCGGCGGGCCTCGCCTGCAAAAACGAGCGGGGGGAGCGTGGCCAGGCGCTTCAGGACGTCGTCGAGGCGACCCTCGTCGGGCCACTCGGGCTGCTGCCCCGCGGGGCGCGCCCGCCAGCTGCTCGGCGTCCAGGAAGCGGTCATGCACTACCAGCCTACGAAACGTCGGCGGGAAGGGTGCTAGGACGGGCCGCCATGCGTCGTCTCGGGGTATTCGGCGGCACGTTCGACCCCGTCCACAACGGGCACCTGGCGGCAGCCGTCAACGCACGGCGGGCGCTGCGGCTCGACCGGGTCCTCGTTGTCCCGGCGCGGGATCCGTGGCAGAAGCAGGACCGCCAGCTGGCGCCCGCCGACGCCCGCATGGCGATGCTCGAGGCGGCGATGGCCGACGTCGAGGGCGTGGAGATCAGCCGCTTGGAGCTCGACCGGCCGGGGCCGACGTACACCGCAGACACCGTCGAACAGCTGCACCGCCAAGACGACGCCGCCGAGCTGTTCCTCATCGTGGGGGCCGACGCCGCTTCCGACCTGGCGACGTGGGACCGGCCCGACCTGATCCGTGACCTCACGACGGTCGTCATCGTGAGCCGGGCCGACATCGATCAGCCCGGCGCGCCCGGGCCAGGCTGGCGCGTCGAACACGTGCGCATCCCGCCGTTGGCGATCTCGAGCACCGACCTGCGGCGGCGGGCGGCCGACGGCGACCCCCTGGACGGGCTCATGCCCCCCGCTGCCATCCGCTGTTTGCGCGAACGCGGTCTGTACCCTGGCCGTGGATGAGGGAGGTCCCGTTCGCCGACCTTGACGTCGAGGACATTCCCGCGTTTCTCCTGCCGCACCCCGACGACGAGGAGGACCAGGAGCGCCCCCCGCGGGCTGTCGTCCTTCCCCCGTCGGGCACAGGGGAGCGCCGCTACCGCCGCCGCCAGCAGCGCCGCGACACCCACCGCCGCACGCTGGGCTTCGTCCTCCTCGCGGTGGCCGTCGTCGCAGCCGCGGTGCTCGCCGTCGCCCACCCGTGGCAGCGCACCAGTCCGGCGTCGAAGCGCCCGCCCGCGGCCGCAACCCGTCACGCGCCGCTCCCCTCCTCGGCCGTCCTCGTTCAGCAGGACACCCACGGCGCCGCCGTCTCCCTCACGCTGCTCGTCGCCAACCAGTCGTCGGGCGGCGGCCACATCGTCCTCGTCCCGCCCGCGACCATGACCGAGCTCCCGTCCTTCGGTCTCGACGGCGTCGGAAAGGCACTGAGCCTTGGCGGTCCGTCGCTGCTCCAGGTCACCCTCGAGAACCTGGTGGGCGTTCCCCTCCCTCCCGCGGTCGTGGTGGGCGACGCCCAGCTGACCGGGCTCGTGCAGGCGGCCGGGCCGCTCAACGTCGACGTCCCGGCCACCGTCGAGCAGACCGACGCCGGGGGAAGCGTCAACGTCCTGTGGGACCAAGGACCGAGCACGCTGGCGCCGGCCGACGTGCCTCGCTTCCTGAGCGCGCGCGGCCAGGGGAACGACTTGTCCCGCCTGGCTCGCCACCAGAGTTTCTGGACGGCGTGGCTCGCCCAGGTGGCCCGCGACCCGAACGCCGCGGCCGGATTGCCGCCCGACCTGGCCCGGGTCGTGCGCCAGCTCGCGGCGGGAAGCGTCAGCTATCAGACGTTGCCGGTGGAGGCGGTCGACGCCGGTACGGGCGGCGACGAGGTCTACCGGGTCCGCCAAGGCGATCTCGACCAGCTCATGGCCCAGCTGCTGCCGGGGGTCTCGCCCCAGCGCACGCGGGTGCAGATCCTCAACGGCACCGGCGCCATCGGGGCGTCGCCGCGCGTCGCCAAGAAGCTGGTGCCGGCCGGCGCCCGCGTGGTGCTGAGCGGAAACGCCGACAGCTTCGCCTACGCTCAAACGCAGATCGTGTTCTACGACCGGTCCCAACAGCAGGCGGCGGCTCGAATTCGCCAGGCCCTGGGGACGGGCAGGCTCGTCCTGAGCCGCCAACCACTCGACGTCGTCGACGTCACCGTCATCATCGGCAAGGATTTTCAGTGAGTAGCGCTTCAATCGACAACGGGGGGGCAACGCTGGACGAGATCCAACACTGGGTGACCACCGCGGCCCGGGCCGCCTCGGCGAAGAAGGCCGAGAACATCGTCGTGCTCGACGTGGGCGAGGTGCTCTCGATCACTGACGCCTTCGTGATCACCAGCGGCAACAACCGCCGCCAAGTCCTGACCATCGCCGAGGAGGTCGAGGCGCAGGTCAAAGAGATCGGCGGCCCATCGCCGATTCGCGTCGAGGGGCTGACCGACGCGCAGTGGGTCCTGCTCGACTACGGCGACTTCGTCGTCCACGTGTTCCTCGACGAGGTGAGGCGCTACTACGACCTCGAGCGACTGTGGGCCGACGCGCCCGTAATCCAGTGGAGCGAAGGGGTGGCCGCAGCCGCGGCCGACTAGGCCGCCGTACACTCGGCCCATCGCGGTCGATGACAGCCTTCCGGAGGGAAACGACAATCTCCTGACCGAGGACACCCCGGCCCTCCGGCTCAGCGAGCCCGCACTCCTCGCCCTCCTCGAGCACGCGTCCGACGTCATCACCGTGCTCGGCGCCGACGGCCGCGTCCGCTACTCCAGCCCGGCCGGCCAGCGCATGCTCGGCTATCCGCCCGGGTTCTGGATCGGCCACAACGTGTTCGAGCTCGTGCACCCCGAGGACGCCGAGCGCGTCGCCGACGTGTTCGTCGCTGCGCTGGCCGAACCGGGCCTGACCGAGCCCGTGCAGTTCCGGATGCGCCACGGCGATGGCAGCTGGCGCCACGTCGAGGCCATCGGCAACAACCTGCTCGACGATCCTGCGGTCGTGGGCATGGTCGTCACCACGCGCGACGTCACCGACCGCTACGAGGCGGAGAACGCCATGCGCGTCTCCGAGGCGCGTTTCCGTTCGCTCGTGCAGCGCAGCTACGACGTCATCGCCGTCTGCGACACCGCAGGCACGGTTCGCTACGTGACGCCGTCGGTCGAGCAGATCCTGGGCTTGACGCCCGAGGAGGTGATCGGCCGCAACGGCTATTGGTTCGCGCACCCTGACGACCGTGAGGGGTTGGCGGGGAGCCTCGCCCGGCTCCTCACCGGCGAGTCATCCCAGCGGGCCGTGGAGTTCCGGGCCCAGCACAAAGACGGCTCCCTGCGCTATGTCGAGCTCGTACCGTCGAACCTGGTCGACGACCCTGCGGTCGCGGGCATCGTCCTCAACATTCGCGACGTCACTGAGCGCAAGCGCGCCGAGGAAGAGCTCCGCCTGCTGCAGACGATCGTGCTCGCCATCAACGAGGCGCCCGATCTGGGGGCGGCGCTCGAGGTGACGGTGCAGCAGGTCTGCGAAGTGACGGGCTGGGCCTGCGGCGCCGCGTGGACACCGCTGGCGGACGGCTCGGCCTTGGAGTTGCGCCGGTGGTGGAGCAGGGACAACCCGCATCTGCGGGCCTTCTGCGAGGAGAGGGGGCACCGCGAGCGTGCACCGGGCGTGGGTCTGCCGGGGCGGGTGTGGGCGTCGGGCGAGCCGTCGCTGGAGACCCACGTCCCCGCCGACGACACCGCAGCGCGCCGGGCCGGCCTCGAGGTGGGCGTGGCCGTGCCCGTGCTCGCCGACCGTGAGGTCGTCGCCGTGCTCGAGATGTTCAACGTCACCGAGGGAGGCGACGACCGGCGAGTGCTGACCCTGGTGGCGGCCGTCGCCAGCCAGCTGGGCGCCGTCATCGAGAGGAAGCGGGCGCACGAGCGCCTCGCCCATCAGGCGTTGCACGACCCGCTCACCGAGCTGCCCAACCGTGCCCTGTTCCTCGATCGTCTGGCGTTGGCGCAGGCCCGCCTGCGCCGCCGGCCCGCGAGCATGGCCGTGCTGTTCGCGGACGTCGACCGTTTCAAGGTCGTCAACGACAGCCTCGGCCATGACGCGGGCGACCGACTGCTCGTCTCGGTGGCCCGCCGTTTGCGCGACGTCTTGCGACCGGGTGACACGCTCGCCCGCTTCGGCGGTGACGAGTTCGCGGTGCTGTGCGAGGACGTGCCCGCGGGCGACGTCGCGGGCATCGTCGAGCGGATGATGACCGCCCTTGCGGAGCCCTTCGCGGTCGGGAGGCGCGAGGTGTTCGTGAGCTTGAGCGTCGGCATCGCCTTCGCCCGTGATCCCGACCAACGGCCCGAGTCATTGCTCCGCGACGCGGACGCGGCGATGTACCTGGCCAAGGACCGGGGTCGGGCCCGCTACGAGGTGTTCGACGAGGCGATGCGCGACCAGTCGACCGAGCGCCTCCTGCTCGAGAACGCCCTGCGGCGCGCGCCCGAGCGCGGCGAGCTGCGCGCCCTCTACCAGCCGATCGTCCGCCTGGCCGACGGCGCCATGATCGCGGCCGAGGCGCTGGTGCGATGGGTACACCCCGAGCGCGGGTTCCTGGAGGCCTCCCAGTTCGTGCCGATGGCCGAAGAAACCGGGATCATCGTCCCCATCGGCGGGTGGGTCCTGGCGGAGGCGTGCCGGCAGGCGGCGTCGTGGCTCGGCAACGGCCAGGCGCCGGCCGTGTCGGTGAACCTGTCCGCCCGCCAGCTCAACCGTGCCGACCTGGTCGACACCGTCGACGCCGCCCTGTCGAGCAGCGGGCTGCTCCCGGACCGCCTCTGGTTGGAGATCACCGAGAGCGTGTTGATGGAGGACGCCGACGCTGCGGTGGCCGAGCTCGAGCGGTTGCGGGCGTTGGGCGTACACCTCTCCGTCGACGACTTTGGCACCGGCTACTCGTCGCTGGCCTACCTGCGCCGCTTCCCCGTCGATGCCCTCAAGGTCGACCGGTCCTTCGTCGCCGGCCTCGGGGAGGACCCCGAGGACTCTGCGATCGTCGAGGCCGTGGTGAGCATGGCCCATTCGCTGGGCCTGTCGGTGGTGGCCGAGGGGGTCGAGACCGAGGAGCAGCTGGCCCGACTGCGGGATCTGGGGTGCGAATCGGCCCAGGGCTTCTACTTCGCGGCGCCCGTGCCGTCCTCCGCGTTGGACCCGCTCAGCGCCGGTCCCCGCTGGTAGGCGGCTCCCGCCGGCTCAAGCCCCGGCCCCTTTGCGCCGATGTCTTGGGGGCCATGATGTTGCTGGGGCCAGTGTTGCTCCTGTAGCCTGAAACGCTGCACGTCTAAGAGGGGGACTGGTGGGCTCGATCCGATTGTCCGGGAGAGTCGGCCCGGTCGCCGTGATCGCCCTGGCTGTCGCCACCCTGGTCACGGGGACCGCGGCGGCGGCGCCGACGACCACCTCTACGTCCGCGCCCAACAAGCAGGCCCAAGCCGACCAGCTCGCGGCGCAGCTCGACGACCAGGGTCAGCGCATCGCCGCCCTCGACGAGCAGTTCAACCAGGCTCGTGCCAAGGCCGACGCGGTCGACGCCCAGCTGGCGGCGATCGGGCCGAAGCTGGCCGAGTCCGACCGCCAGTTGGCGGCCGCTCGCCAGCGCCTGGCCGACGCGTCGGTCGACGCCTACGTCCACGGCGGCTCGACCCCGCTCCTCGGCGCCCTGCTCAAGAGCTCCACGACCGACTTTGGCGTGCGCAAGACGTACGTGGACGCTGCGCTCGACGGACAGCGCGGGGCGATGTCCCAGTTCGACGCCGCCCGTCGCCGCCTGTTGGCCACGCGCGATCAGCTGCGCGCTGCCCAACGCCAGGCCCGGGCCGCGGCCGATGCGATCGACGCCAACCGCCGAGCGATCCAGGCCACGGTGACCGCCCAACAGTCGACGATGAACCAGGTCCAGGGCGACATGGCACCGCTCGTCGCCCAAGCTGCGGCGGCCCGCGCCCAACAGGCCGAGCAGCAGGGCAAGCAGAAGTTCGACGTCCTCGCCTCCGCGCCGGTCGCGCCGGCGACGACGGTTCCGCGGGGGCCCGGGGCCACGGCACCGCCGAAGCCGGCCGGTGGCTCCGGGTCCGGGCCGGCAAAGCCGGCGGCGCCTCCGACGACCGCTCGCCCCGCGTCCTCCCCGACCACGGCGGCCCCCAAGCCGTCCTCGGCGCCACCGGCCGCGCCCACCGGTCCCGCGCCGGCCGTCAAGGCGGGCGCCGCCACCGCGGTGAACACGGCCAAGGCCCAACTCGGCAAGCCCTACGTCTACGGCGCCGCCGGCCCTGACAGCTTCGACTGCTCGGGCCTCACCATGTACGCATGGCGCGCCGGCGGGGTGGGCCTGCCGCACTCGGCGGAGATGCAGTACAACGCCATCGCCCACATCTCGGTCTCCCAGCTCCAGCCCGGCGACCTCGTGTTCTTCTACACGCCGATCGAGCACGTCGGCATCTACGTCGGCGGCGGCCAGATGATCGACGCTCCTTACACGGGCGCCGTCGTGCGCTACGACTCGATCTTCAACCCATATCTGGTTGGCGCCGGCCGTCCGTAATGGCTGACGTCGAGAACCTCGCTCGCATCGAGCGAGAGCGAACCACCGACGCGGCGTGAAAGTGGATGAACGGTGGCGCCCACGACTTGCGTCCGTTGACGACGCCGAGGAAATCGCACAGCTCCTGCATGACTTCAACTCGGAGTTCGGCGAGCCAACGCCCGACGTCGCGGTTCTCGCTGCGAGGCTCCGTGGCCTCCTGTCCAGGGACGCGACCTTCGCGATCATCGCCGGAGAGCCGGCCGTCGGGCTAGCGCTCGTGACGCTGCGGTCAAACGTCTGGTACGAAGGCCGGGTCGCACTCCTGGACGAGATGTACGTGGTGCCGCAACTCCGCGGTCGTGGCATCGGATCAGCGATCATCCAACAGCTGATGGCGACAGCTCGCGGAAGCGGTATCGACCTGATCGAGATCAACGTCGACGAAGGCGACACCGACGCCCAACGCTTCTACGAACGACACGGGTTCTCGCCGACCGAACCCGGTTCGCCGGAGCGATCCTTCTACTTCTGGCAAGAGATCTCGCCCTAAGGAGCGTCTCGCTCGCAGTACGGCGGTTCACCGTGACCGAACGGCGGCTGGTGGAGGTGATGGGACTTGAACCCACGGCCCCCTGCATGCCATGCAGGTGCTCTACCGGACTGAGCTACACCCCCGCGGGGCTGTCACGCTACCAGTTGGTTGTCACACCCCCTTCGTAGGATCTAACCGTGGACCGCACGCCCTCGGAGATCGGTCAGCGCGCGGAGCTGGCGGTCGCCGCCGCGCTCAGACGGGCCGGGAAGGCTGTGTACTTGCCGTTTTTCGCGGCAGATTCGCGAGTTGATCTTGTGTTCGAAGACGAACAGGGGTTTCACCGCACACAAGTGAAGACCTCGCTTCTTAGGGACGACGTGATCTGGTTCCGGGCCTGCAGCTTCACGAACAAAGTCCATCGCGACTACCGGGGGGACGTCGACATCATCGCTGTCTACTCGCCCGAGTTGGACCAGGTTTTCCTCGTCCCAGTCGAGGAAGCTCCAGTTCGCGGCGGGCATCTTCGGTTGACCCCGACTCGCAACGGTCAGGCAAAGGGCGTCCGATGGGCCCGCGACTACTTGCTGTCGGCCTCATCCGATCTGAACTAGCCGCCAGTACCATCGGATCGTGGCTGCGGCCTACGACATCCAGGCAGTCGAGAAGAAGTGGCAGGAGTATTGGGCTGAGCGCGGGACGTATCAGGTCGACAACGACGACCCGCGGCCGAAGTTCTACTGCCTGTGTATGTACCCGTACCCGAGCGGGCCGGCGCACCAGGGGCACGTGCGCAACTACACCTTCGGCGACCTGATCGTCCGCCACCGCACCATGCATGGGTACGCCGTGCTGTCGCCGATGGGGTTTGACTCCTTCGGTCTGCCGGCCGAGAACGCGGCGTTGAGGACGGGTGTGCACCCCCGCCTGTTCACCGAGGAGCGCATCGCCGAGCTGAAGGCGTCGATTCTGCGCCTCGGCTCCCAGTACGACTGGCGGCGCGAGGTCCGCAGCCACGACCCGCAGTACATCCACTGGAACCAGTGGATCTTCCTGCGCCTCCTCGAAGCGGGCCTTGCGTACCGCAAGAAGGCGCCCGTGAACTGGTGCCCCGGCTGCCAGACGGTCCTGGCCAACGAGCAGGTGCTGGCCGACGGCACCTGCGAGCGCTCGGGCGACATTGTGGTCAAGCGCGACCTCGAGCAGTGGTTCTTGCGCATCACCGCCTACGCCGACGAACTCCTCGCCGACCTCGACCAGCTCGACTGGCCCGAGCGGGTGAAGACGATGCAGCGCAACTGGATCGGTCGCTCCGAGGGCGCGGAGTTCGACCTCGCGGTCGAGGGCGGCGAGGACCTGAAGCTGCGGGTCTTCACGACGCGCCCCGACACCACGTTCGGGATGACCTACGCCGTGGTCGCACCCGAGCACCCGTTGGTCGACGAGTTGACCACGCCCGACCGCCGCGAAGAGGTCCAGAAGTTCGTCGAACGCGTCACCCTCGAGACCGAGGTCGAGCGGCAGACAACGGAAGGGCCGCTCGAGAAGCGCGGCGTCGCAACCGGGAGCTTCGTGATCAACCCCTTCAACGAGCAGCCGGTGCCGGTGTACCTGGCCGACTACGTGCTGATGGGATACGGCACCGGCGCCATCATGGCCGTACCCGGCGAGGACCAACGCGACTGGGACTTCGCCCAGGCCTACGGCCTCCCCATCATCCGCACGGTGGAGCCTCCCGACGGTTGGGAGGGTGAGGCGTATACGGGGGAGGGCCCCGCGATCAACAGCGAGTGGCTCAACGGCCTCGACAAGGGACACGCCATCCAGAAGGCCATCGAGTGGCTGGAAGAGAAGGGCATCGGCCAGCGCACGGTGAACTACCGCCTCCGCGACTGGTTGGTGTCGAGGCAGCGGTTCTGGGGCTGCCCGATCCCCATCGTGTACTGCCCCGACCACGGCGTGGTCCCCGTTCCCGAGGAGCAGCTTCCCGTGCTGGCCCCGGACGACGTGGAGTTCCGGCCCACCGGCGAGTCCCCGCTGCGGTTCCACGAGGGCTTCCTGAACACCACGTGTCCCATCGACGGCGGGCCCGCAGTCCGCGAGACCGACACGATGGACACGTTCGTCGACTCGTCCTGGTACTTCCTGCGGTTCACCGACGCGTGGAACGAGGACATGCCGTTCAGCAAAGACGCGGCGTCGAAGTGGATGCCGGTCGACCAGTACATCGGCGGCATCGAGCACGCGATCCTCCACCTCATGTACGCCCGCTTCTTCACCAAGGCGCTGGCCGACCTCGACATCGCCCCCCAAGACCTGCGCGAACCGTTCAACCGTCTGTTCACCCAGGGCATGATCAGACTGGGCGGCACCAAGATGTCGAAGTCCAAGGGCAACCTGATCACCCCAGCCCAGTTCTTCGACACCGTGGGCGCCGACGCCCTGCGACTCCACCACCTGTTCATGGGTCCGCCGGCCGACGACGTCGACTGGACCGACGCCGGCATCAAGGGCACGTCCAACTTCCTGCAGCGTCTGTGGCGGGTCGCCGAGCCCGAGAGTGATGCGGTGGTCGACGCCGCTGACGGCATCGAGGTCAATCGGGCCGCCCACCGCCTCATCGCGCGCGTCTCCGACGAGTACGAGCGCTGGTCCTACAACACCGCCGTCGCGGCCTGCATGGAGTTCACCAACCTCATCTACAAGCAGGGCAAGACCGAGTTCGCGGTCGACTCGTTGCTGCTGTTGATGGCGCCCATGGCGCCGCACATCACCGCCGAGCTGTGGGAGCGCCGCCACCCGGGCGAGCACATCCACGAGCAGCCGTGGCCCGAGGCCGACGCCACCATGGCGGCCGAGGAAGTCGTGGAGATGGTCGTTCAGGTGAACGGCAAGAAGCGCGACGTCATCAACGTCAAGCCCTCCATCGACGAGGCCGAAATGGAGGCCTTGGCCCGCTCCTCACCCAAGGTGTTGGAGACCCTCGACGGCGGTCACCCCAAGCGGGTCATCGCCAAGCCGCCTCGCCTGATCAACCTCGTCGTCTGACGACGGATCAGACGCCGGTCTTGAACCCGGCCAGTACGGCCTTCCACCGCTCGGGGTCGGACTTGTAAGGCGTGTAGAAGGTGACCCGGTCGATGACATCGCCGAAGCGGGCGAGAATGAGCTTGGGGATGTCCTCGGGCTCGCCGCGGACGGCGAAGGCATCGACTACCTCGTCGGTGATCAGGGTGCCCATCTGCACCCACTCGCCCTGCTTGGAGAGCCGGTTCAGCTCGGGCTGCAGGTCGTGCCACCCATGCTTCTCGAGCACGCCTTTGTACGCAGGTGTGGAGCCGTAGAAGGCGATCTGCTGGCGTACGCCCTTGTCGGCGGTTGCGAACTCCTCCTCGTTGACGCCCGTGATGACGAACACCGGGCAGGAGATCTCGAACTCGGAACGCTGCTTGCCGGCCTTGGACAGCCCCCGCTCCAGCGCCGGCAGGGTGACGTCGCGCAGGTACTGCTCGGTGGTGAAACCGTGGGCCAGCAGGCCGTCGCACACCTCGCCCGCGACCTCGGTCATCCGCTCGCCGACCGCGGCCAGAAACACCTTCGGCGTGCCGTAGGAGTTGGGGCCGGGATTGAAGAACGGCGTCATCAACGTGTGCGTGTAGAAGTCGCCGCGGAAGTCGAGCTTGGTGCCCTCCTGCCATGACCCCCAGATGGCGCGCATGGCCAGGATCAGCTCGCGCATCCGGTCGGCAGGCTTCGACCACGTGGCGCTGAAGCGCTTCTCGATGTGGGCCCGAATCTGCGAACCCAGGCCGAGCATGAAGCGCCCTTTACTGAAGTTCTGCAGGTCCCATCCGATGTTGGCGAGATGCATGGGACTGCGGGGGAACGCCACGGTGATCCCCGTGCCCAGCTCGACGCGCTCGGTGTGCTCGGCGGCAAGCAGAAGCGGGAAGAACGGGTCGTGGCTGGTCTCCGCCGACCACACGCCGTCGTACCCGGCGTCCTCCGCCTCCTTCGCCAGCGCCGCCGCGCCGGCCAGGTCGAACCCGACGCCCCCGTCGACTTTCATTACTGGTTCTCCTCTCGCAGGAAGCGCTCCACTTCGGCCGCCAGCTCGTCGCCCGAGGGGATCAACCCCAACGGACGCTCGGACTCGGCGTCGATGGCCGCCTCGAGCTGGTGCACGAGGGCGGCGTGCTCCTCGCTGTTGGCGACCAGCTCGTCGAGCCGGACGCGGGTGGACTGGGCGGCCGCGCGCAGCTCGCTCGTGTCAACGGTGACGCTGGTGAGGCGCTCGAGCCCCTCGAGCAGGACGACGCTCGCCTCCGGGTACGGCATGGCCGCCGCATAGTGCGGCACGCGGGACCACAGTCCGACGGCGGGCACACCGAGCTCGGCGAACTTCCCCTCGAGCGCGGCTTGGACGCCGGCGGGGACGTCGATGGTGCCGGGGAGGAAACCCACCCGGTGCGCCAGGTCGGTCGATGTGGCTGTTGCGACCAGCCGGGCCGGGCGCGTGTGGGGCACCGGTGCCGGGAAGGCGCCGAGACCGACGACGAGCGCCACGCCGAACAGTCCGGCCAGCTCGGCAACGGCATTCGAGAACGCCCGCCACTGGTGGTCGGGCTCGGGCCCGACGAGGAACAGCAGGTCCTGGCCGGCCTCGGTGCGGCCCGCGCGCAGCTGGATCTCGGGCCACATCAGCCCGCTGATCACGCCGTCGACGATGCGCACGACCGGGCGCCGGGCCCGGTGATCGAGCAGGTTGTCGACGTCGAAGTTGGCGACGACCTCGGTGGACACCGAGCCGAGGATGGCGGCTAGGGCGGCGGCCGCGCCGAGCCCGGCGTCGACCCAGCCCTCGAGGGTGACGATCAGCAGCGGCTCGTCGAGTGCCGGCTGTTGGACCAGCTCGTAGAGGTCGCTCATCAAGACTGCTTGGCGACGGCCTTGCGGGCCGTCTCGGCCAGCAGCACGACGTGGTCGCCGAAGGCGTCGTAGGCGCCGCGGTCGCCACCGGCGTGGCCGGCCTTGTAGCGGGCGAAGACGCCCTCGAGGATGCACGCCAGCTTCCAGTAGCCGAAGGCGACGTAGTAGTCGAGCCTGCTCAGGTCGCGGCCCGACCGCTCGGCGTAGCGTTCGGCTATCTCGGCGCGACGCGGGAAACCGTCGAGGAGCGTGGGCGCCGAGAGGAGGGCGGAGAGTTCGTCGCCCGGATCGGCCCAGTACACCATCAGCAATCCGACGTCGGCGAGGGGGTCGCCGAGCGTGCAGATCTCCCAGTCGAGAACGGCGCGCACGTGGCCGTCGTCGCCGAGCATGGTGTTGTCGAGGCGGTAGTCGCCGTGGACGATCGTCGCCGCCCCCTGCTGTGGCACGGACCCCTTGAGCTCCTCGTACACCTCGTCGACCACGGGGATCTCTCGGGACTTCGACTTCTCGAACTGGGTGTGCCAGCGCTTGAGTTGCCGCTCGATGTAGCCCTCTCGGCGGCCGAAGTCGCCGAGGCCCACGGCGTCGATGTCGACGGAATGCAGCTCGGCCAGCACGTCGACCAGCGACTCGCCCGCCACCCGGCGTTCCTTCTCGCCCAGCACGCGCTCGGCCGTCTGGGCGTCGCGCAGGATGTGCCCTTCGACGTAGCCCATCACGTAGAAGGGCTGCCCGTTCACCGACGTGTCGTCGCACAGCCCGATGGAGGGCGGCACCGGCACGGGCGTGGGGCCCAGGGCGGAGATGACTTTGAACTCCCGGCTCATGTCGTGGGCCGTGGGCAGGATGCTGCCGAGCGGCGGACGCCGCAGCACCCAGGCGGCGCCGGTCGAGTCGTCCACCCGGAAGGTGAGGTTGGACCGGCCGCCGGCGATGAGGTTGAACTCCAGCGGAGGCTTGACGCCCTCGACGTGGTCCTCGAACCACTTGGTCACGTTCTGGACGTCGATGCCTTCGGTGGGGTCCACGGCGGCGCTCAACCTAGCTTTTCAAGTAGGAATGCGGGCAGGTCCACAACCGTTCTCCTTACTGACATGATCGACGTAACTGACGCCACTTTCGAACAGGACGTACTCGAGCGCTCCAAGCAGGTCCCGGTCGTCGTCGACCTGTGGGCGCCATGGTGCGGACCGTGCCGCACGCTCGGCCCCATCATCGAGAAGGTGGTCGACGCCACCGAAGGCCAGGTCGAGCTCGTCAAGGTGAACGTCGACGAGAACCCTCAGGTGTCCGCCGCCTTCCAGGTCCAATCGATCCCTGCGGTCTACGCCTTGAAGGACGCCAAGGTCGTCGACGGCTTCATCGGCGCCCTGCCCGAGAAGGGGGTCGCCGAGTTTGTCGCCCGCCTGGCGCCGGCCGAGACCGAAGCGGATCGCCTGGTCGCCGCGGGCGACGAGGAGTCGCTGCGCAACGCCCTCGAGCAAGAGCCCGACCACGAGGGCGCGGTGATCGCCCTGGCCGAGCTGTTGGCTGAACGGGGCGACGCCGACGAGGCCCTCAGCCTCCTGGCCCGCATCCCTGAGACGGCCGAGACCCGCCGCGTGGCCGCCATCGCCCGTTTGGGTGACGAGGTCGAGGTCGCGAGCTCGAACGGCGAGGTCGAGAGCAAGCTCGACAGCCTGCTCGAGCGGGTGAAGGACGATGAGGCCGCCCGCCAAGAGTTCGTCGACCTCCTCGAGGTCCTTGGCCCCGACGACCCGCGCACCAACCAGTACCGCAGGGCCCTCACCGCCAAGCTCTACTGACGCCGTGCGCTTGCGGCGCCACGGCGACCACTGGCTCTGGGTCGGCGGCCCGGTGCCCCCCGGCGCCGACGCCATCACGATCGGCCCGGTCGTCTCGGTGCGCTCGGCCGCCGCCGACGACGAGCGCCTGTTGCGCCACGAGCATGAGCACGTCTACCAGTGGCGCCGGCTCGGCCCCGTCGGCTTCCTCGCCCGCTACCTCGGTGCCTACTTCCATTGGCGCCTGCGCGGTTACGACCACTGGGGCGCCTACCGCCGCATCCCGCTCGAAGTGGAAGCCGAGTGGGCCGCCCGCCGGTCGCCCCTCTGACGTTCTTTGCGGATTCTTGGCGCCTATGCCGTCGAAAATCCGCAAAGAAGCTGGCTCTTTCGCAGCCGAGCCAGCACCTCTAGTCTGACGGCGCCGCTTCCCCCGGTTGAGCTTGTCTCCCGGAGGGCGCGCGTGTCCGATCTCTTCCGTCCGTCGCCGCCGGCGACCTGGCGCGATCGTGTCGACACCGCCATCGGCGTCATCCGCGCTGCGCCCGGTCGCAGCGCCGCGGTCGCGGCCGCGGTCGTCGTCGCCGGCCTGGTCGCCGTCCTCCTCTTCCACCATCCTCAACCGCGGGCGGAGCTGCAACTGCCGCGCGCCGACGCCGCGCCCGCGGCGGGGGCCTCGCAGTCGCCGTCGACCACGACCGGCGAGCTCGTGGTCGACGTGGCCGGCGCCGTGGTCCGGCCGGGCGTCGTCCGCCTCGCCGGCCCCGGGCGGGTGATCGATGCCATTGCCGCGGCGGGGGGCGCGACCGTCGACGCTGACCTGAACCAGGTCAACTTGGCGGCCAAGGTCGGCGACGGCGACCGCATCTACGTGCCCCGACGCGGGGAGGCGCCCCCGCCCGCGCCGACCACAGGCTCGTCATCGGCCGCCGCCCAAACCGGCCCTGTCGACCTCAACAACGCCAGCGCCGAGCAGCTCGACGCTCTGCCCGGCGTCGGGCCCGCCACGGCCAAGGCCATCGTCGACTACCGCAACCGACGCGGGCGCTTCCGGACGGTCGACGACCTCTTGTCGGTTCCCGGAATCGGGCCGGCCAAGCTGGCCAACCTGAAGCCGCTCGTCCGCGTGTGACAGACCTCGGCACGATCGTCCTGGCGATGGCGGCTGCCGCTGGCGCGTGGTGCGCGTGGCCGGTGCCGCTGCCTCTTGCCGCCTCTGTTGTTGTCATCGCCCTCCTCGGCCGTTGGCCGGCGGTGCTCGTGCTCGGTGTAGCGCTGCTGACGGCGACGCTGTCGGCTCGCTCGTGGGCAGGGCTCCACCCGCCGCGGGAGGGTTCCATCGCCGGGGTCGTCACCCTGATCGGCGATCCGGCGCCGTTCCAGGGCGAGACGCGGGTCGAGGTGCGCATCGGGAAGAAACGGGTCGAGGCGTGGGCCCACGGCGCCAGTGCCCGGGCCCTCACCGATCGGCTCGCGGGGGAACGGGTCGTCATGGCGGGCCGCATCGAGCCGGTGCCGGCCACCTCGCGGGCTCGCTTGGCCGCCCGCCACATCGCGGCGCGCCTCGCGGTCGACCGAGTCGGGGCCTGGCACGTCGGCGATCCGGCCAGTCGTCTGGCCAACGGCGTCCGGCGCACACTGGCACGAGGCGCGGAGTCGCTCTCTCCGTCGCACCGGTCGCTCTTCCTCGGCTTCGTCCTCGGTGACGACCGCGGGCAGACGCCCGAAGTGGTCGACGACTTCCGCGGCTCGGGGCTCACCCATCTTCTGGTCGTGTCGGGCGAGAACCTGGCGTTCGTGCTCGCCCTGGTCGCTCCGGTCCTGCGCCGGATGGCGATCGGCGGGCGGCTGTTGGCGGCGGTGGGCGTGCTCCTCTTCTTCGGGCTGCTCACCCGCTGGGAGCCGTCGGTCCTGCGAGCGGTGGCGATGGTGTCGGTATCGATGGCGGCGTGGGCGCTGGGACGGCCCACGTCGACCGTCCGACTCCTCGCGCTCGCCGTCACCGGCCTCCTTCTCGTCGACCCGTTGCTCGTCCACTCGGTGGGCTTCCTGCTGTCGGTCGGGGCGTGCGCGGGCATTGCCGTGCTCGCTCGTCCCATCGCCGATGCCCTGCCGGGGCCGCGTGCGCTCGCCGGCGCCCTCGGCGTCACGATGGCGGCCCAGCTGGGTGTGGCGCCGGTGCTCGTGCCCGTGTTCGGCGGGCTCCCGGTGGCGTCACTCCCCGCCAACCTCCTCGCCGTGCCCGCCGCCGGGCCGGTGATGATGTGGGGCGTCGCGGCCGGACTACCGGCCGGCATCGTCGGGGGTGCCGTCGCCCGGATCGTCTGCGTTCCGACCGGCATCCTCATCGCCTGGATCGCGGGCGTGGCCCAGTGGTCGGCGGCCGCGCCGCTGGGGCAACTGGGCATGGGCCACCTCCTCGTGCTCGGCGGCCTGGTCCTGACCGGCGCCGCCATCCGCAGCCGGCGGGGCCGATTCGCGGTCGTGGCAGCCGCCACCGTCGTCCTCCTTCAGCCGGCGGCGGCGCTGGCCGCCGGCCCTCGTCCGGCGTGGGGGAGCGCGGTCGCGTCTGGTGCCCGTCTGTGGCGGGCCGGCGGCGCCACGGTGCTCGTGGTCGACTCCGCCCGCGCCGACCAGTTGCTGCGAGGCGTGCACGGCGCCGGCGTGCGCCAGATCGACCTGCTCGTCATGACCCGACCTACCAAATCCACGTCAGCCGCAGTGGCGTCGCTGCTGGCCCGAGTCCGCGTCCGGGCCGTCGCCCGAACCGTCGGCGACGCCGTGGTCGGGCCCATGGCGGTGCAGATGCGGCCCGCGGCCAAGGGCATCGAGGTCCGCGTCACG
Organism: Acidimicrobiales bacterium; assembly: GCA_035948135.1. Lineage (GTDB taxonomy): Bacteria > Actinomycetota > Acidimicrobiia > Acidimicrobiales > AC-14 > CADDZP01. Next base: position 72,735 of record DASZJL010000194.1, read on the forward strand.
CGCCGATAGGAGAACGCTGAGCGCTCTCCTAGGGTCGACGCCGTGCGCCTCCGTCTCGGCGAACGCGAGTACGACATCACCACCCGAGCGCTCGTCATGGGCATCGTCAACCGCACCCCTGACTCGTTCTTCGACAAGGGCCGCTACTTCGACATGGACGAATCGCTGAAGCTCGCCGACCAGCTCGTGGCCGACGGCGCCGACATCATCGACGTGGGCGGCGTCAAGGCCGGTCCCGGCCCCGACGTGACGCTCGAGGAGGAGCTCGAGCGCGTGATCCCCGCCGTCGAAGCCCTGCACGCCCGCGTCGACGTGCCGCTGTCGATCGACACCTGGCGGGCCGAGGTCGCTCGCCAGGCCTACGCGGTCGGCGCCGTGGTTGGCAACGACATCAGCGGGTTCGGGGACCCCGACTACCTCCCGGTCAGTGCGGCCGCCAACGCGACCGTCGTCGCCACCCACATCCGGCTGGCCCCGCGCGTCCCCGATCCCGAGCCCCACTACGACAACGACGACGTGGTCACGGCCGTGTGCGACTTCCTCGTCGACCGCGCCCGCCGAGCGGCTGAGGCGGGCATCCCGCCCGAGCGGATCGTGCTCGATGCCGGCCTCGACCTGGGCAAGACGTGGGAGCAGTCGCTGGAGCTCCTACGCGCCTCCGACCGACTGGCAGCGCTCGGCTACCCGCTGCTGCTCTCGGCATCGAACAAGACCTACCTCGGCCGTTTCCTCGACCTCGAGATCGACGAGCGCAACGACGCCTCGCTGGCGTCGGCCGCGCTCGGGGTGACCCTCGGCTGCCGCATCGTGCGGGCGCACGACGTGCGGGCCACGCGAAGGGTCTGCGACGTCCTGGCCGCGGTACTGGAGGCCGCCTGATGGCCACGAGCACCGACCTCCCGGTGTACCTGGTGCGGGGCGACGACCCGGTACTGAGCGGCGACGCCGTCCGCGACCTCGTCGCCGACCTCGTCGGCGACGACGATCCTTCTTTCGCGGTCGAGGATCTCTCTGGCGACGACTACGAGATCGCCGCGGTGGTGGAGGCCGCCCAGACCCCACCGTTTTTCGGTGACCACCGCGTGGTGGTGGCCCGGGCGATCGGCCGGTTCTCAGCCCAGGACGTGGCCCCGCTGGTTTCGTACCTGGCCGATCCTCTTGCCACGACTGCCCTCGTCCTCGTGGGCGGCGGCGGCCAGATCGCACGTGGGCTCCTCGACGCCGTGAAGAAGTCAGGGCACATCGTCGACGCCGGCGCTCCCTCGAGCGGCAAGGCCCGACAGTCCTGGCTCACGGCCCAGCTCAAGGCGTCGCCGGTGGACCTCACCGCCGGCGCGGCCGAGCTCCTCGGCTCTCACCTGGGCGAGGACGTCGGTCGGCTGCCCAGCCTGCTCGAGATGCTCACCGCTGCCCATGGCGAGGGTGCTCAGGTGGACGAGGAGGATCTCGAGCCGTTTCTCGGCGAAGCGGGCGGCGTTGCGCCCTGGGACCTGACCGACGCCATCGACCGCGGTGACACGGCCGCGGCCCTCGAGAACCTCCACCGCCAGCTCGGCGCCGGGCGCCACCCGCTGGTCGTCCTCGCCAGCCTGCACAACCACTACACGCGCATCCTCCGGTTGGAGGGCTCGGATGCAGCCGACGAGAAGGCGGCCGCCGAGATGCTGGGGATCAAAGGCTCGACGTTCCCGGCCCGCAAGGCCCTGAGCCAGGCGCGCCGCATCGGCCACGACGCTGTCGCTCGCGCCATCACGCTCCTGGCCGATGCCGACCTCGCCCTGAAAGGGGCGATCGAGTGGCCCGACGGGCTCGTGCTCGAGGTGCTCGTGGCCCGGCTGAGCAGGCTCGGTGGCGCTACGAGGACGGGAACGCGTTCGGGATCGTCGCCGGCGGCGTCCCGATCACGATCGCGATCTCCTCGAGGTTCTTGAGCACGATCGTCGACGCGTCGCCGGTGAACTGCTGGCCCGCGACGTAGACCTTGTACGGCTTGTCGGGTGCGCAGTAGCCGCCGACGCAGTCGTTGTTGAACCGGACGCCCCACTCCGTGAACAGCTGGCCGAGGTTGATCTGGCGCTCCTTGTCGTTCTCGACGTGGAGGATCCCGCTGTCGTCGTGGGTGTGCAGGGGCGAGATGCACGGGTGCGAGCACGGTCCGGTGAGGCCCGCTGCCCCTTGACCGTCCTGGATCCCCACCTTGGCGTTGGGATCGCCGCCGATGCCGATGCCCGCGGGAACGACCGTGGGCTGCCCGTCGACGTACACGTCCAGGTGGGCGTGCACGTGGAAGAACAGCTGCTCGGACTTGAAGGCCGGCAGCCCGGCGGCCGCCACCCGGGCGATGGCGTCGTCGGGCCGGGGCCAGGGCGCGGGACCGGCGTTGACCTCCAGGTGCGGGGGAACGGCGGTCGGGACCGTCGTCGACTTGGCAGCGGTGCCGCCGCCGCCACCGCAGCCGGCCACGAGCGCGCCGACCAAGAGGACGAGCGGGACAGCGAGGACGCGAGGCCGCAGGTTCAGGAGGACGTGCGGGCCAGGCGGCGCATCAAGCGGGACTTGCGGTTCGCCGCCTGGTTCTTGTGGATGACGCCCTGGGCGGCGGCCTTGTCGATCCGCTTCATGGCGGCGCGCAGGGCCTCGGCGGAGTCATCGGCGCCGGACGCAGCTGCGTCGACCGCCCGCTTGACGCGCGTCTTGACCTCGGAGCGCACGGCCTTGTTCCGGAGACGACGGCGCTCGTTCTGGCGGTTGCGTTTGATCTGGCTCTTGATGTTCGCCATGCCGGGCCTGCAGGCTACCGGCTCGACGGCGTACGGCGGGAAACGCGTCAAGATCGAAGGGTTGTGATCCCCCCCGACCGGCTCCGCGCCTTCAGCATCATCGCCCATATCGACCATGGGAAGACGACGCTGACCGACCGCATCCTGGAGCTCACGAGCGCCGTCGACCCCCGCCAGATGCGCGAGCAGTACATGGACTCCATGGACCTCGAGCGGGAGCGGGGCATCACCATCAAGGCGCAGAACGTGCGGCTGACGTGGAAGGACCACACGTTGCAGCTCATCGACACGCCCGGCCACGTGGACTTCGGCTACGAGGTCTCCCGGAGTCTGGCCGCGTGCGAGGGCGCGGTCCTGCTCATCGACGCCTCCCAGGGGATTCAGGCCCAGACCCTGGCCAACGCCTACCAGGCGATCGACCACGATCTCGAGATCGTGCCCGTCCTCAACAAGATCGACCTGCCGAGTGCCGACCCCGAGCGCTTCTCGGCCGAGATCGAGAACGTGCTCGGCATCCCCGCCGACTCCATTCTCCACGTGAGCGCCAAGACGGGGGAGGGAGTGCCCGAGCTCCTCGACGCCATCGTCGACCGGGTCCCGCCGCCGAAGGGCGACGCCGGTACCCCGCTCCGCGGGCTGATCTTCGACTCCTATTACGACCAGTACCGGGGTGTCGTCAGCGCCGTGCGCGTCATGGAGGGCAGGCTCTCCTCCGGGTCACGGCTGTGGTTCATGCAGGCGAGGGCGGTCCACGACATCGAGGAGATCGGCGTGCGCACGCCCGACAACGTGCCCGTCGCCGAGCTCGGGCCGGGCGAGGTCGGCTACCTCATCGCCGGCATCAAGGACGTGGCCGAGGCTCGCTCGGGCGAGACGGTCACCGAGGCAGCTCGCCGGGCCGACGAGCCGCTAACCGGCTACCGCGACCCCAAGCCCATGGTGTTCTGCGGGCTGTACCCGGTGGAAGGCGACGACTTCGCCGAGCTGCGCGAGGCGCTGGAGAAGCTGCGCCTGAACGACGCATCCTTCAACTACGAGCCGGAGACGTCGGGCGCCCTCGGGTTCGGGTTCCGGTGCGGGTTCCTCGGTCTTCTGCACATGGAGATCGTGCGTGAGCGTCTCGAGCGGGAGTTCGACCTGTCACTGATCGCCACCGCCCCGAGCGTGGAGTACCTCGCCCATCTCACCAACGGCCAGGTCCTCGAGGTCGACAACCCGTCGGACATGCCGCCGCCCAACGAGCTGGAGAGCATCGAGGAGCCGTTCTTCACCGTCACCATCCTCCTGCCGGCCGAGTACACGGGCACGGTCATGGACCTCTGCCAGACGCGGCGCGGGGAGATGGTGAAGATGGAGTACCTGTCGGAGGATCGCCTCGAGCTGGTGTACCGGATCCCGCTGGCCGAGGTCGTCGTCGACTTCTTCGACCAGCTCAAGGGACGGACGAAGGGCTACGCCTCCCTCGACTACGAGCCCGCGGGCTACGTCGCCGCGAACCTGGTGAAGGTCGACGTCCTGCTCAACAACGTGCCCGTCGACGCCTTCAGCGCGATCGTGCATCGCGACGAGGCCGCGGACTACGGGCGCAAGATGACTGCCCGCCTACGTGAGCTCATCCCCCGGCAGATGTTCGACGTCCCGATCCAGGCCGCGGTCGGCGGCCGGATCATCGCCCGCGAGACGGTGAAGGCCAAACGCAAGGACGTCCTTGCCAAGTGCTACGGCGGCGACGTCAGCCGCAAACGCAAGCTCCTCGAGCGCCAGAAGGAAGGCAAACGCCGCATGAAGAACATCGGCCGCGTCGAGGTCCCCCAAGAAGCCTTCATCTCCGCGCTGCGTTTGGATGAGTAGCCGCGGCTAACGTCCAAAGCATCGACGCGAGCTTCCAAATCGAGAAGCTGGGGGGACACACGGTGTTGGCCGCACAGGGCGAGATCGACATCGCTGCTGTTCCCTCCTTCCGCGACCAGTTGCGTCGCGTGGTCGAGGACGGCTCGCCGTCGATCGTCATCGACCTGAGCGGGGTGCGCTTCATCGACTCCGCCGGGCTGCGGGTGCTGGTCGACGGCCTGACCAGGGCGCGGCGGCGGGACGCAGACTTGCGAGTGGCGTGCCCGAGCGCCAGCCTGCGCCGCACGTTCGAGATCAGCGGGCTCGACAAGGTGATGAACGTCCACGACTCCATCGAGGACGCCACCTCCTGACCCACCGTCAGCCCGCTGGCACTCGGTATCATCGATTGCCAGAGGTGCACTGATGCTCGATGATCGCAAGGCCGCCGTCCTCCGTGCGGTTGTGCGCGAGTACATCGAGACCGCGCAGCCGGTCGGGTCGGCCCACGTGGCCCGCACCGGCGACCTCAACGTCTCGCCGGCCACGGTCCGCAACGAGATGGCCGCCCTCGAGCGCGAGGGCTATCTCGCCCAGCCGCACACCAGCGCCGGGCGGGTGCCCACCGACCAGGGCTACCGCTTCTTCGTCGACCAGCTGACGGCGCCCGGTGCCCTGCCCGCTCCGCAGCGCCAGCAGGTGCGGGAGTTCTTCGCCAAGGCCCACGGCGAGATCGAGTCGATGTTGCACGACACCAGCAGCCTCCTTTCCGGGCTCACGAGCTACGCCGCCCTCGTCCTGGCCCCGCCCAGCGAACGCGCCACCGTGCGGTCCGTGCAGGTCGTCGGGCTCACCGACCGGGTGGCCATGGCCGTCGTGGTGCTCTCGAACGGCACCGTCGAAAAGGCGATGCTCGAGCTCGACGCCGAGCTCGGCGACGAGCGCCTCGCCGCCGCCACGTCCCATCTGAGCGCCCACCTCGAGGGCAGGTCGCTGGCCGAGGACACGGTCGTGCCCGCCAGCGGCGACCGGCGCCTCGACGGGCTCGTCACCTCCGTGCTCGACGCCCTCGGCAGCCCCGGCGACCGCGACCACGACCAGGTCTACGTGGGCGGCGCTTCGCGCATGGCCGCGGCGTTCGACGCCGTCGACACGGTGCGCCAGGTGCTGGCCATTCTCGAGCAGCAGTACGTGGTCGTGAGCCTGCTGCGGGAGGTCATCGACAACGAGGGCGAGCAGGGCATCAGTGTCTCCATCGGCACCGAGCTCGGCGTGCAGCCGTTGGCGGCGTGCTCGATCGTGGTGGCGCCCTACGAGATCGAAGGCGAGGCGCTCGGCACCGTCGGCGTGCTCGGGCCGACGCGGATGAACTACCCGCAGGCCATGGCGGCCGTTGCCATCGTCAGCGAACGACTCGGCCGAAGTCTCAGCGCCTGACCACGATGGCCGACTACTACGAGCTGCTGGGCGTCGCGCCGAGCGCCACCGAGGACGAGATCAAGCGCGCGTACCGAAAGCTGGCGCGCGAGCTGCACCCCGACGCCAACGGCGGCGACCCCCACGCCGAGGACCGCTTCAAGGAAGTCACCGTCGCCTACGAGACGCTGCGCGACCCCGAGCGGAGGCGTCGCTATGACATGTTCGGGCCTGACACCGCGGCAGCCGGCGCCGGAGCTGGCTTCGATGCCGGCCCTTTCGCGGCGGGGCTGGGCGACCTGTTCGAGAGCTTCTTCGGCGGCGGCTTCGGGGGCTCACCGTTCGGAGGTGGCCGGACCCGGGCCCGCTCCCGGCAGGGCCCCGACATGGAGGTCGCCGTCGACCTGACCTTCGACGAGGCGGTGTTCGGCGTCCAGCGCGAGGTCCGCCTGCGCCAACCCGTGGCCTGCGCCACCTGTCAGGGCAGCGGCGCCCGGCCGGGCACGACGCCCACCACCTGCGGTGAATGCGGTGGGAGCGGCGAGGTGCACCGCGTGCGGCGCTCGATCCTCGGCCAGATGGTGTCGTCGTCGCCCTGCGGCCAGTGCGGCGGCACGGGCGAGGAGGTCACCAGCCCGTGCTCGGACTGCCGCGGCGAGGGGCGCGTCACCGAGGAGCGGGCCTACACCGTCGACGTTCCCGCCGGAGTCGACGACGGCTCGACCCTCCGGCTCACCGGCCGGGGCGCGGCCGGCGCCCGGGGTGGCGGTTACGGCGACCTCTACGTTCACCTGCGGGTCGAGCAGCACGAGCGCTTCCAACGCCACGGCAACGACCTGGTCGATGTGCTGCACCTGCCGATCACCCAGGCCACCCTCGGCGCCCACCTCCGCTATGACACGCTCGACGGCACCGAAGACCTCGTGGTGCCCGCGGGCACCCAGTCGGGCCGGGTCTTCCGGCTCCGGGGGCGGGGCGTTCCCCATCTCGACGGCCGGGGTCGGGGCGACCTGCTCGTGCAAGTGATGGTCGACACGCCTACCCACCTGACCGCCGAGCAGGCAGAGCTGCTGCGCCGCTTCGCCGCCGCCCGGGGCGACGAGGTCGCCCCCGCCGACACCCGGCTGTTCTCGAAGATCCGCTCCGCCTTCAAGTAGTGCGCGAGCTGCGGAACGCGGCCGCGCACGTCTTCGTGGCCGACCTGGCGGCGCCTGAGCTGTCGGCCGACGACCGCCACCACCTCGAGCGAGTGCTGCGCCTCCGGCCGGGCGAGGATGTCACGGTCTCCGATGGCAAAGGCCGGTGGCGGCTGTGCCACTTCGCCGGGGGCCTCCAGCCGGCTGGCGACATCCACGTCGAAGAGCGCCCCTCGCCGCCCGTGACCATCGGGGTCGCCCTCACCAAGGGCGAGCGCCTCGACTGGGCGGTCCAGAAGCTGACCGAAGTCGGGGTCGATGCGATCGTGCCGTTCGCCGCCTCCCGGTCGGTCGTGCGCTGGGATCCCGACCGGGCCGGCCACCACGTCGACCGCCTGCGCCGGATCGCCCGCCAGGCGGCGATGCAGAGCCGGCGCGCGTGGCTCCCCACCGTCGAGGACCTGCGCGCCGTCGCTGGCCTGACGGCGCTGACCGGGGTGGCGCTGGCCGAACCGGGCGGCGACTCGCCGTCGCTGGCCCGGCCGGTGGTCCTCGTAGGCCCCGAGGGCGGGTGGAGCGAGGAGGAAGCGGGCGCCGCCCCCCGGGTCGACCTGGGGCCGACGATCCTGCGGTCCGAGACGGCGGCTGTGACCGCCGGCACCCTCTTGTGCGCTCTCCGGGCGGGGCTCGTGACCCCCTCGGGCAACCCCGGCTGACGGTTTCAAATGCCCTCGGTCAGCCTCTCGACACGCTCTGTGATTGCCACGGAGCGTGGCGGGTATTACAGTGGAAAGGGAACAAAGGGGGCGAGTTGTGATCGAGGAGGGAATGGCTGGCGGGTACGCCCGTCGTGTCGGTGAACGACTCCGTGCCATTCGCAAGCAAAAAGGGCTCTCCCTGCAGGAAGTGGAGGGGGCCTCGACCCAGGAGTTCAAGGCCTCGGTGCTGGGGGCATACGAGCGTGGGGAGCGGGCCATCTCGGTGCCCCGCCTCCAGCGTCTGGCTCGCTTTTACACGGTCCCTGTCGACCAGCTCCTGCCCCGCGATGCGTCCGAGATCGATCTCACTGACTCGGCCACGTCCAGTGACAGTGAGCGGGGAAATTGGGACGGGGCCGACAAGATCACCATCGACCTCACGCGTTTCGAGGGTGTCGACGACGATGAAGCCCGTGTCTTGCATCGGTACGTGAACACCATCCAGGTCCAGCGTCAGGACTTCAACGGGCGGATGCTCACCATCCGTCGCGACGACCTACGGGCCATCGCCGCCGCGGCTGGCATCGACGTCGACGCGCTGGTGCGCCGGCTCGACGACCTCCAGCTCCGGCGCGTATAGACATTTCGCGCTCGCCCTCGGCGCGACCATGGAGGTCGTGCCGTTCGGCGTCTACGTCCACGTCCCGTTTTGCGCGCGGCGCTGCGATTACTGCGCGTTTGCCACGTGGACCGACCGACACCATTTGTTCGAGGCGTATTCACGTGCCTGCCGGCGGGAGGTCGTCGAGGCCGATCTCCCGCCGGCATCGAGCGTCTTCTTCGGCGGTGGCACGCCGTCGCTGCTCCCCGCTGAGCTGCTGTGCTCGATCCTGGGTGTCATACCTCGCCGGGGTGATGCCGAGGTCACCGTCGAGTGCAACCCCGAGAGCGTGTCGCCGGCGCCGCTGGCGGCCTATCGAGAGGCAGGCGTCACGCGGCTCTCCTTCGGCGCCCAGTCGACGGCACCCCACGTGCTGGCCGCCCTGGGCCGGTCGCACAAGGCCGGCGACCTCGAGGCCGCGGTGGCCGCGGCGCGCACGGCCGGCTTCACCAATTTCAACGTCGACCTGATCTTCGGCGCGGCCGGCGAGTCGGTCGCCGACTGGGTCCGTACGCTCGATGACGTCCTCGCCCTCGAGCCCACGCATCTGAGCGCCTACGCCCTCACCGTTGAGCCGGGCACACCGTTGGCGTTGGATCGGGCCCGCTATCCCGACGACGACGACCAGGCCGAGAAGTACACGCTGGCCGATCAGATCCTGGGCAGCACCGGGTACTGCAACTACGAGATCTCCAACTGGGCCCGCCTGGGCCACGAGTGCCGCCACAACCTCCTCTACTGGCGTCAGGGCGACTACCGCGGCATCGGCTGCGCCGCGCACTCCCACGAACACGGCCGCCGCTGGTGGAACGTCCGCACCCCCGAGCGCTACATCGCTGCCGTCGAGAGCGGCCGGTCACCGGTCGCCGGCGCCGAGGAGCTCGACGAGGAGACGCAAGTGCTCGAACGGCTGCAGCTTGCGTTACGTACAAGCGACGGGGTGCCCGCGTCGGCGGTCCCGCCCGATCCGGCGTTGGAGCGCCTGCTCGAACGGGACGGCGACCACGCCCGACTCACCGTCGAAGGTCGCCTCCTGGCCAACGAGGTCGCCGTCCGCCTCCTCCCTCACGGTTGACCACGGCGTCGAGCCAGGAGGACATCCCGACTCCGTCGAATGGGGACGACACCCGGGAAACGGAAGGGGAACGCCCATGAACGGCATCGGCTGGAGCCGAGTGCTTCGAGTCTCCGCAGCCGTCCTTGCATCAGCGGCGCTTTGCGTGATGGCCGGTGAGGTGGTCCAGGTTCTGAGCTTTCCCGTTGTCGGCACGAGAGCGACGCTCGAAGCCGTCAGCCAGGTCGCCAACGCCGTCACGGGACTGCTGGTAGTGGGGGCGGTGCTGCTCGGCCTCGCCGCCAACGAGCACGCGGACGACGCCGACGTCGTCGGCGCAGCCGGTGTGTGGCCGCTCGTCCTCAGCGGAGTGCTCGGCGCTGCGCTCGTGCTCGTCGCCGTCTACGCCATCGTCGACGTTTTTACCCTGCACATCCCTTCGACTGGTGCGACCGGCCAGCCATTCCAGGTGGGGCTGTCGACGGGGCGCCCTGTGTTGGACCGGTTGGCGGTCGTGTTGCAGCGAGGCGCGGGCGGGCTGCTCGGCGCGTTCGCGGCGTGGCTCGCGTTCGCGCGGCCACGAGTGGTCTCGTCAACCTCTGCCGTGCCTGGGCCCCTGGGCTGATCGCGACGGGCGCCGCCATCAGCCCGACGCGAACAACATTGACGGCTCCGGCCACTCGTAGCGGACCACCGGTGCCAGGCTGCCATCGGCGAATGGACCGCCGACCTTGTGGTCCGACCGGCGGCCTCCGAGTGCCTCGTAGAACGCTTGCGCGGGCGCGTTGTCGGCGCGCACCCACACCGACAATGTGGCTGACGGACATTGGTTGCGGAGCACCCTCGCTGCTTCCGCCAGGAGCCACGAACCAACGCGGTGTCGCTTGAGGCTGGACCTGACGTGGATGTTCTGTATCAGCGCACCGTTGGGCAAACCGTCGTCGGGGATGACATAGACGAAGCCCACGATCGCGCCGTCGCGCTCCGCGACGATCGTGAAGCAGCCGTCCTCGACGCTGGCGAGCCGCTGTGTCCAAGCGGCAATGCGCTCGGGCACTGGGTCGCCGTCCAGAAACGAATCCGAGTAGATGCCTCTGTAGCTCTGACGCCAGCTCTCGACGTGCAAGCGGGCCACGCCGTCGACGTCGGCGACGCTGGCGAGCCGAAGGGCAAGCAAACTACGCAGGCGGG
>DASZJL010000195.1:0-3262 GCA_035948135.1 Acidimicrobiales bacterium
CGCCGTAGGGCGCGGGCGCCGAGACATCGGTTTCCTGGATTCGCCCCTTGATCTCCTCGAAGAGCTGCTCCTGGAGAGCATTGGTGTGCTTCGTCGCCTGCTCGGTCCACTCGTTCTCGGCCTCGAGGTAGGCGATCACCTGCGGGTCGTCGCGGTCGCGCAACCAGTACCAGTCGTCGACGCGCGTGTCGCCGTGGGCGGTGAGCTCGGTTGGACGCCTGGGCGCCTCGGGCGGTGTCTTCATCCCGCTCATTCTGGCGGTGGATAGCGCCCTGTGAGGTCGTTATCCACCGCCAGAACGATGTGGTCAGGCCGCGGCTCGCTCCACGGCGGCCGGTTCGAGGGCCCAGTCGAGGACCTGGGTGACGTCGTCGGCCAAGTGGAACTGCATGGCCTCACGCACCTGGTTGGGGACGTCGTCCAGGTCCGGACCGTTGCGAGCGGGGAGGATGACCTCGGTCAGCCCCGCCCGGTGGGCGGCCAGCACCTTCTGCTTGACGCCGCCGATCGGCAGCACGCGGCCCTGCAGCGTGACCTCGCCGGTCATCGCGACCGTCGACCGCATCGGCCGCCCGCTGAGCAGGCTGACCAGTGCCGTCGTCATCGTGACGCCAGCGGACGGACCGTCCTTGGGCACCGCCCCCGCGGGGAAGTGCACGTGGAAGCGGCGCTTCTCGAAGTCGCGGTCGGACAGACCGAGCGCATCAGCGTGCGAGCGCACGTACGACAGCGCGATCTCCGACGACTCCTTCATGACGTCGCCCAGTTGACCGGTGACGGCCAGGCCAGTTTCGCCCGGCATCGCCGTGGCCTCGACGAACAGGACGTCGCCGCCGGTGCCGGTGACGGCCAGGCCAGTCGCCACGCCCGGCACCGACGTGCGGTCGGGCGCCTCGAGGACGAACTTGGCGCGACCGAGATAGGCGCGGACGTCGTCGCCGTCCACGGTGACCGGTGCCTCGGTGTCGCCGGCGGCCAGCTTGGTCGCCACCTTGCGCAGGACCTTGCCGAGCTCGCGCTCGAGCTGACGCACACCCGCTTCGCGGGTGTAGTCGGCCACCACGGCCTTGATGGCGTCGTCGGTCAGGTTGACCTCGTCCTGACCGAGACCGTTGCGCTCGAGCTGGCGCCCGAGCAGATGGTCACGCGCGATGGCGAGCTTCTCGTCCTCGGTGTACCCGTCGAGGCGGATGACCTCCATGCGATCCAGCAGCGGGCCGGGGATCGTGTCGGCCACGTTGGCGGTCGCGATGAACAGCACCTCGGACAGGTCGAGCTCGACCTCGAGGTAGTGGTCACGGAAGGTGTGGTTCTGGGCCGGGTCGAGGACCTCGAGCAGCGCCGACGAGGGGTCGCCCCGCCAGTCGTTGCCCAGCTTGTCGACCTCGTCCAGGAGCAGGACGGGGTTCATCGTCCCCGCCTCTTTCAAGGCGCGGGCGATGCGGCCCGGCATGGCGCCGACGTAGGTGCGGCGGTGGCCGCGGATCTCGGCCTCGTCCCGCACGCCACCCAGCGACACGCGGGCGAACTTGCGGCCCAGGGCGCGCGCCACCGACTCACCGAGCGACGTCTTGCCGACGCCCGGCGGGCCAACGAGGGCGAGGATGGCGCCCGCGCCGCGTTCGGACGACGCGGTCAGGCCGCGGTCCACCCGCAGCTTGCGGACGGCCAGATATTCCACGATGCGGTCCTTCACGTCGTCGAGGCCGTTGTGGTCGGCGTCGAGGATGGCCCGTGCCTCAGTGACCTGCAGGCGGTCGTCGGAACGGACGCTCCAGGGCAGCTCGACAACAGTGTCGAGCCACGTACGGATCCACCCGTTCTCCGGGCTCTGCTCGCTGGTGCGCTCGAGGCGGTTCAGCTCGCGCTCCACGGCCGTCTTCACGTGTTCGGGCGCGTCCGTCTCGGCCAGCCACGTGCGGTAGCGGTCGTCGGCCTCTTCGCCGTCGCCGTCACCCAACTCCTTGCGGATGGCAGCCAGCTGCTGACGCAGCAGGAACTCGCGCTGCGTCTTCTCCATGCCTTCGGTGACGTCGTTGCGGATGCGGTCGCGCAGGGCCAGGTCGGCGAGGACCTCGCGCTGCCACGTCAGCACCAGGGTGAGGCGCGCCTCGACGTCGGTCTCTTCGAGGATCTCGACCTTCTGCTCGAAGCTCAGGTCGGGCGAATAGCCGGCGGTGTCGGCCATGGCGCCGGGATCGGTGATCCCGCGCAGGGCTTCGGCGATCTGCCCGGCGCCGCGGTACTCGAGAACGTTCTCGACGACGGCGCGGTACTCCCGCGCCAGCTCGATGGCGCGCTCGGACGAGTCCGGGTCGTTGACCGCGTCGACCTGCACCCAGAGGGCGCTGCCGGTTCCGGGGACGCCCGCACCAACACGGGCCCGCTGGATGCCGCGCACGACCACGGCGCGGAGGCCGCTCGGCAGCTCGCCGGCCGTCTCCACCGCGGCGATGGTGCCGACGTTGGCGTACCGGCCGTTGTCCAACCGGGGCACGAGGATCAGACGACCGTCACCATTGCGGGCGGCCGAGAGGGCGGCCCCTGCGTCGTCGCTCTCCACGGCCATGGTCACGACCATGCCGGGAAGCACGACCCCACTGGTCAGCGGCAGCAGGGGGAGGTTGAGGGTCTGGAGTTCGTCCATAGTTCCCAATCGAACGCTTGCGGGGCCCTTCCTGTTCCTTGACCTAGCAAGGAATCAGGCAGCTTGCTCCCGACGGATACGACGGCGCTGCTCGGGGGTGGTGCCGCCCCAGATGCCGTACGTCTCGCGATTGCGGATGGCGTAGTCGAGGCACTGGGCGCGCACCGGGCAGGTGGCGCAGATCGACAAGGCCTCGGCCTCCTCCTCGGCGTTGGCCGGGTAGAAGATCTCGGTGTCGGTGCCGCGGCAGGCGGCGCTATCTGTCCAGGTGCCCTTTTTCACGATTCGGTCAACGCCGTGTAGGGCACGGCCATTTCGTGACGCAGATCACACCTCGGTCTCCGCGCCGCGTGGGTCGATCGACCCAACTTCGCCGGCCTGCGACCAACAGGTCGCGCGGCCTATGCAGCGTTCTCGCCAGGCCCGCCGAAACAAACAACGAAGTTCGCCATCAAGAACTTCCCCCCGCGAGACAAGGAGAAAGAACGCGATGGATCTCGTCGCTTATTGGCAGCAGCATTGCGCCCCGTACATCCGGGCCCGTTTCGGTCGCGACGAGCGCGGTGCTTCCCTGGTGGAGTACGCACTTCTCGTGGCGCTGATCGCCGTGGTGTG
>DASZJL010000196.1:0-1800 GCA_035948135.1 Acidimicrobiales bacterium
GTACACCTCCGAGCGCATCGTCTTCGACAAGCCGGTGGCGACGTACCAGTCGATCCGGCACCGGCTCGTCGAGATGTTCCAGCAGGTCGAAATGGCCCGTGCCGGCTTCCAGTTCGCCGCCTGGGCGTCGGACACCGAGGCACCCGACCGGGAACAGGCGGCGGCCATGGCCGCCAGCTATGCCGCCGAGGCGGGCGTGCGTGTCACGGGCGAGGACATCCAGATGCACGGCGGCGTGGGCTTCACCTGGGCGAACGACGCGCACTTCTTGTTCAAGCGCGTGAAGCAGAACGAGGTCTTGTTTGGCGGCGCCGGCGCCCAGCTGCACCGGCTGGCGTCGATCTTCATAGAGTCGGCGTGAGTGACTGACACCCCGGACACCCCGGACACCCCGGACACCGCGCACGCCTCGTCGCGCTTCGAGCTGAGCCCCATGCCGGCCGATCTGGCCGAGCGCTACCTCGCCGAGGGCTGGTGGGACGACCGCACGCTCGGGCAGCTCCTCCACGACGCGTTGAGCGAGGATCCGGGCCGCCGGTTCCGCATCTGGTCGCCGACCAACCCCTACGTCGGCACGGCCGGGGAGGTCTACGAACAGGCCCTGCGGGTGGCAGGTGGTCTGCGGGACGCCGGCCTCGGCCCGGGCGACCTCGTCGCGTTCCAACTGCCGAACTGGGTCGAGGCAGCCATCACCTTCTACGCGTGCACCATCGTCGGCGTCACGCTGGTGCCGATCGTGCACTTCTACGGCCCCAAGGAGGTCGGCTTCATCCTCCGCCAGAGCGGGGCGCGCGCCCTTGTCACCGTGTCGTCCTACGGCAAGCGTGATTTCCTCGCCGAGCTGGCCACCATTCGCGACGGCCTCAACGACCTCGAGATGGTCTTCGTCATCGGTGACACCGGTGGTGCGCCGGACCTGTTGGCGTTCGACGCATTGCGCGACGCCGAGCCGATGGACGGGCCGGTCGCCCTCGACCCGGAGACGCCCGCGGTCATCGGCTACACGTCGGGCACGACGGCCGACCCCAAGGGTGTCGTGCACACGCACCGCACGCTCGGCTGTGAAGTCCGTCAGCTGAGCGGCCACCAGGCCTCGCGCGACCGGGCGGGGCTGGTCGGGGCTCCCGTGGGCCACGCCATCGGCATGCTGGGGGGCCTCCTCTGCCCGCTCGTGGGCGGCAAACCCATCTACATGATCGACGGCTGGGACCCGCCCACGGTGCTCGCCGCCATGGTCGAGGAGAACATCTCGGCCGGCAGCGGCTCCACGTACTTCTTCACCAGCCTGCTCGACTGCCCGGGCTACGGTCCCGAGCACGCCGAGTTGATGCACTTCACCGGGTTGGGTGGTTCGCCCATTCCCGATGCGGTGGCCGACCGGGCGGACGAGCTCGGCATCCTGCTCACGCGTGCCTACGGCAGCACGGAGCACCCGTCGATCACCGGTTCGGATCATGAGGCGCCCCGCGAGAAGCGTCTCCACACCGACGGACAGCCGATGGACGGCGTCGAGATCCGCACCGTCGACGAGGACGGCAACAACGTCGGCGTCGGCGAACCGGGCGAGATCATCTCCCGCGGCCCCGACCGCTTCGCCGGCTACACGGACCCGGCGCTGACCGCGGAGTTCGTCGAGGACGGCGGCTGGTTTCACACCGGCGACGTCGGGATCATCGACACCGACGGCTACCTCACGATCACCGACCGGTTGAAGGACATCATTATCCGGGGCGGCGAGAACGTGAGTGCCGCGGAGGTCGAGCAGTTGCTGGCGCACATGAAGGGCGTCGCCGAGGTCGC
>DASZJL010000197.1:0-47111 GCA_035948135.1 Acidimicrobiales bacterium
GTCGTTGGGGAAGTGGGAGGGAACCCAGTCCAACAGCACGCCGATCCCGGCCTGGTGGAGGGCGTCGATCAGGGCCATGAACGCCTGTGGGGTGCCGTAGCGGGACGTCGGCGCGAAGAACCCGGTCACCTGGTAGCCCCACGACCCGTAGAAGGGGTGCTCCATGATCGGGAGCAGCTCGACGTGCGTGTAGCCCATGGCGTCGGCGTGGTCTGCCAGCATGGGCGCCACCTCGCGGTAGGACAGCAGCCGGGCCGGGTCGGACGGATCCCGCCGCCACGACCCGAGGTGCACCTCGTACACGCTGATCGGCGCGTTGACCGTATGACGCGGACCCCGCGAGGCCATCCACTCCGCGTCGCTCCAGTCGTACGCGAGGTCCCACAGCACCGACCCCGTGCGGGGCGCGACCTCGGCGCGCACTGCGAAGGGGTCGGCCTTGTCGACCCGGTAGCCGTTCGGCCCGACGATGTGGAACTTGTAGACGTCGCCCATCGACGCCCCGGTCACCGTGCCCTCCCAGATCCCGGACGAGCCGCGGGGCGATAGGGGGGTCGCCTCGCGGTCCCACCCGTTGAAGTCGCCGACCACGCTGACCCGCTCGGCGCTGGGGGCCCACACCCCGAACACGGCGCCGCCGCCCTCCAGCGGGTGCGCGCCCAGGTGCTCCCACAGGCGGAGGTGGCTGCCCTCGTTGAACAGGTAGAGGTCCTGCTCGCCGAGCAAGCTGACGCGAGCCAGTTCCTCTCGCTTCACGTGCTCTCCCACTCGAGGATCGCGCGGATCCCCCGCAGGGGCACGCCGACCATGTTCGGCCGGCTGCCGAGCTCGTACGAGACCTCGTAGAGGGCCTTCTCCAGGAGGTACGCCGGGAGCAGCAGAGCCGTCTCCTCCTGCGAGGTGGCGAATGGCGGCTTGGCGACGTCGATGTACCCACGGAGGAAGGCGGCGCCCACCCACCGTTGCCAGAACGCGGCCCAGCGAGCGAGCGCGTCGAAGGCCTCGGCGTCCCGCTCCGCCAGCCCTCGCTCGGCCACGTCGAAGCGGCCCACCTCGGCCGCGTAGTCGTAGGAACGCAGCATCGATCCGACGTCGCGCAGCGCCACCCGCTTGATGCGCCGCTCGCTCAGGGGTCGGGCCGGCTCTCCCTCGAAGTCGATGATCACGAAGTCGTTGCCGGTGTAGAGCACCTGGCCGAGGTGGTAGTCGCCGTGGCCTCTGATCCGCGACGCCCGCACCCGCCCGGTGTTGACCGCCTCGAACCGCTCCATCACCTCGTCCTCGCGAGCCAGGACCTCGTCGGCCACCTCGCGCGTCGGCTCGTCGAACGACCGCAGCGCCCGGCGCAGCTCGCGCAAACGACGGCGGGCCGTGGCGCGCATGCCCTGGTACAGAGCCCGCTGATAGTGCGCGGTGATCGGCTCGGGCGCGAAGGCCTCGTCCGTGGTGTCCGAGGCCAGCGCCCCGTGCAGCTCGGCGGTCCGCCGCCCGAGAAGCTCGGCCAGGTCGAGGTAGTCGCCCATCAGATCCTCGGCCAGCTCGCTCGGCTCGGTCTCGGCCATCGCCAACAGGCCCGGCAGCTGGTCGACACCGGGGTCGAGGCTTTCGCCTTCGGAGAGCAGGCGCTCGTAGTAGCGGCCGAGTGATCCGAGAGCGTGGCTCCAGGCGTCGCCCTCGTTGGGCACCAGTTGGTGCACGACCGCGACGGTGGCCGGGTCGTCGTCGCCCGCCGCCGGCCGGTACTCGAGGGCGCCACAGAGGGCGGGAACATGGGGGAACCGGGCCCGCTCGCTGAGGAAGCGGCCGATCTCCAGGTCGGGGTTCTCTCCGGGCTCGACCTTGCGGAACAGCTTCATGATGAAGCGGTCGTCGAACACCAGCGAGCTGTTGCTCTGGTCGGCGCGTGGTATGTGCACCTCGAGGGGTGTGCCGTCGGCGGCGGTCGCGCCGCCGAGGCGGCGCAGCGCGGGCACGGCGTGGCCGATGAGTGTGGCGTCGCCTTTGACGCGGCGACGCTTGGCGATGACGTCGAGCAGGTGGGTACCGAACGAGGGAAGCACCGACGCGTCGTAGAGGATGGCCTCGGTGTCGCCGCTCGGCCGGCGCAGCATGGCGACCAACGACTGGGCCTGGTCGCGCACAAGCGTGTCGGCCTGGTCGCCGTCGGCCACTCCCAGCGGCACCACGTACGTCTCGGGTTCGCCTTCGGTATAGGAGACGGTAAGGAACGTCAGCGTGATGCGGTCGGGCAGCGGGACGGTGGCCGTGATCCGAACCGACGAGATCTGGCGCTCTTTGCCCGCGTACCACCGGCGCGAGCGCAACCATCTGCTCAGCACCCGTTCGACGGCCGTGCGGTCGCGCCCCGTGAGGGCCGATTCCCACGCCCCGCTGACCGAGAGGGCGGCGGGGAGCCCGCTCGTGGCCGTGGCGTCGCTGCGGTCGTGCTCGAGGGAGAGCCACACGAAGCCGTACGGCCCGAGCGTCAGCAGGTACGGGAGGCGGCCGACCGGCGGGAAGCGGGTGCCGCCCAGCACCTCGACGGGCACCATGCCCTCGTAGTTCTGCAGGCCGAGCTCGACGTACTGGGCGTGCCGGGACAGGTTGGCGACGACCAGCACCCGCTCGTCGCCGTACGTGCGCACGAAGGCGAGCACCTTGGGGTTGTCGGGGAAGAGGAACTCGACGTCGCCCCGCCCCATGACGCCCGACCGCTTGCGCAGGGCGATCATGCGCTTGGTCCACCAGAACAGCGAGTTGGGGTTGTTGTGCTGGGCCTCGACGTTCAGCGCTTCGAAGTGGTACTCGGGGTCGATGATCACCGGCAGGTACAGCTGTTGGGGGTTCGCCCGCGAGAAGCCCGCGTTGCGGTCGGCGCTCCACTGCATCGGCGTGCGCACGCCGTTGCGGTCGCCCAAGTAGATGTTGTCGCCCATGCCGAGTTCGTCGCCGTAGTAGAGGATGGGCGTGCCCGGCAGTGAGAGCAGCAGCGCGTTCATCAACTCGATCTTGCGGCGATCGTTCTCGAGCAGCGGCGCCAGGCGCCGGCGGATGCCGAGGTTGATGCGCGCCTGCCGGTTGCGGGCGTAGGAGCGGTACATCGAGTCGCGCTCCTCGTCGCTGACCATCTCGAGAGTGAGCTCGTCGTGGTTACGGAGGAAGACGGCCCACTGCGCGTTCTCCGGGATCTCGGGCGTCTGCTGGAGGATGTCGACGACGGGGAAGCGGTCTTCCTGCTGGACGGCCATGAACAGCCGAGGCATCACCGGGAAGTGGAACGCCATGTGGCACTCGTCGCCGTCGCCGAAATAGGCGCTGGCGTCCTCGGGCCACTGGTTGGCTTCGGCCAGCAGGAGGCGATCGGGAAACCGGGTGTCGACGTGGGCCCGGAGCTCCTTGAGGAACGCGTGCGTCTCGGGCAGGTTCTCGCACGTCGTCCCTTCCCGCTCGAACAGGTACGGCACCGCGTCGAGGCGCAGACCGTCGACGCCGAGGTCGAGCCAGTAGTCGACGACGCGCAACATCTCCTCACGCACACGTGGGTTGTCGAAGTTGAGATCCGGCTGGTGCGAGTAGAAGCGGTGCCAGTAGTAGGCGCCGGCGACAGGGTCCCACGCCCAGTTCGAGGACTCGAAGTCGCTGAAGATGATGCGGGCGTCCTGGTAGCGCTCCGGCGTGTCGCTCCACACGTAGAAGTCCCGCCACTTCGTGCCAGGCGCGGCGCGCCGCGCCTTTTGGAACCACGGGTGCTGGTCGGAGGTGTGGTTCAGCACCAGCTCGGTGACGACCCGAATGCCGCGGCGGTGGGCCTCGTCGAGGAAGCGCCGGAAGTGAGCCATCGTCCCGTAGTTGGGGTGGACGGCGGTGTAGTCGGCGATGTCGTAGCCGTCGTCCTTCAGGGGCGACGGATAGAAGGGCAGGAGCCAGACGGTGTTGGCGCCCAGATCCTGGATGTAGTCCAGCTTCTGGGTCAGCCCGCGGAAGTCGCCGATGCCGTCGGCGTCGCTGTCGTGGAACGCCCGAACGTGGAGCTGGTAGACGACCGCGTCCTTGTACCAGGGCACCCGACGTTTCTACCCCGGTCGGCCAGCCTCTACGGCTCGGGTTCGACCTCGGTCAGATGCCGGCGCAGGTCGCCGGCGTCGATCACGCCAGGACCGAGCAGCTCTTCAACCAGCTTGCGTGCGGCTTCCAGGGTCTGGGTCAGGGCCTGGTCGAGGCGCTCCCGGTCGTCGACGTCGAAGGCGAGGCGCGCCACCGCCAGCCCTTGCACCACCTCGTCGTGCAGCTCGAGCCCGCGCACGCGCTGCTCGTCGGCGAGGCGCACCCGGTCGGTGATGTCGTAGACGACGCCCTCGAAGGCGACCACATTCCCGTCGCTGTCGAGCGTGGGAGACGCGCTCTGCAGCGCCCATCGAACGGTGCCGTTGCGGGCCCGCCAGCGCACGGTGATGGGGGAGGCACCGGGGACGAACATCAGCTGTAGCGCGTCCAGGTCGTCGGGGTGGACGAGTTTCTGCCACAGCTCGGGGTCGTCGTAGAACTCCTCGGCCGAATAGCCGACGAGCGCCTGGCAATTGGCGCTGATGTACTCGTACCCCGGGGTCGGCAGGACTCGGTAGCGGTAGCTCACGACGTCGCCAATGCTCTCGAAGAGACGACGCAGACGCTCGGCCTCCGCTCGGTCGTCACCCTGGGGCTCGACGGTCACCGCCGCCCAAAGTACCTGCCATTGCTGCGACCCGTCGCGTTGTCCGCGATGATTCCAGTGGTGCAGGAGGTCGACGTCACGCCGATGAGCCCGGATCGGCTCGCGCCCCTCCTGCGGCCGGACAGGGCCGAGCTGCTGGAGACATTGGCCGGGGAGGCCCGGGCGGCACTCGAGGGCCGTACGGTGTGGAACGTCAGCTCGACCGCGGCGGGCGGTGGCGTCTCCGAGATGCTGCACCGCTTCGTGCGTTACGCGCTCGGCGCCGGCGTCGAGTGTCGTTGGGTCGTGATCGAGGGATCTCCGGACTTCTTTGCCATCACCAAGCGGCTCCACAACCGCCTGCACGGCGAGCCGGGCGATCACGGAAACCTGGGCGACGCCGAGCGGCAGGTCTTCGAATCGGTGATCAAGGCCAACGCCGGGCCGCTCCACGACCGCGTCGGCCCGCGCGACGTCGTCATCATCCACGACCCGCAACCGGTTGGCCTCGTGCCCGCCCTGAAGAAGCAGGGCATCCCGGTGATCTGGCGCTGCCACGTCGGCACCGAGAAGAGCAATGACTGCACCGACGAGGCGTGGCGGTTTCTTCGTCCGTGGGTCGACGCGGCCGACGCCCTCGTGTTCTCGCGCCATGCCTATGTGCCCAACTGGGTTGACGAAGACCGTGTTCGTGTCATCTTTCCGGCGATCGACCCGCTGGCGGCCAAGAACCAGCCCCTCGAGCGCGAGGCCGTGCTTGCCATCCTGGGCCGGGCCGGCATCCTCGACCACGCTGATGGCGAGCCCGCCTTCATGGGCGACGACGACCGTCGTCATGAGGTGGCGCTCGAAGCAAACGTCATCCGCGAAGGCTGTCCGTTGGCGCCCGACGTGCCGCTCGTCGTGCAGGTCTCGCGGTGGGATCGCCTCAAGGACATGGCCGGCGTGCTGCGGGCGTTCGTGGACGGTGACGTCGGCCGGGAAACGGGTGGGCACCTGCTGCTCGCCGGCCCCGACGTCGCCGGTGTCAGCGACGACCCCGAGGGCCAGGAGGTCCTGGCCGAGTGCACGGCGATCTGGGAGAGCCTGCCGTCCGACGCCCGGTCGACGGCGTCGCTCGTCTCCTTGCCGATGACTGACCTCGAGCAGAACGCCGCGATCGTCAACGCCCTGCAGCGCCACGCCGCCGTCGTGGCGCAGAAGAGCCTGCGCGAGGGCTTCGGACTCACGGTGTCGGAGGCCATGTGGAAGCAAACCCCGGTCGTGGGGAGCGCCGTCGGCGGCATCCAGGACCAGGTGCGCGACGGCATCGACGGGCTGCTGATCGCCGACCCCCAGGACCTGCCGGCCTTCGCAGGCGCCGTGGGCACGCTGCTAAGAGAGCCGATACGGGCCCGCACGATGGGGGAAGAAGCCCACGAACGGGTCCGGGACAACTTCCTGGCCGACCGCGACCTCGGCCAGTGGATGGAGCTGCTCGGTCATCTGGGCGTCTGGGGCTAGCCGGCGCCTCAGCGCGAACGGGATTTTCGGCCCGAGGTGCCCGCCGGCGCCCAAGGCGCGCGCCATGCCCGGCCGATTTGCGGTACCACTCTCGGTGGGTCGAGTCTCGTTTCGGCAGCCAGGAAAACGGCCGCCGGACGGCGAAGTTAGATTTTCCGACGACCCGTCAGATTCCAGGGGGCGCCGTGCGCACATCGAGACTGGTCGTTCTGGGCATGGTGGCCGCCCTGGCCACTGCGGCGTGTGGTTCGCGCACGACCCAAGCCCAGAAGCTCGAGGCACTGGGTAGCGGGCGCAACTCTGGGGCAGGCGCCGGGAACGAGAACCTGACCGGAACCCAGGGCGGCAACGCCGGGACCGACTCCGGCGTGGCCGCGGGCACGGCGGGCGCGGGCCAGACTGCTGGCGCCGCCACGGGCGGCGCAGCCAACAACAAGACCGGGGGAGCCGCCACCAATACGGCCAAGGGCGGGTTCTCCGGAGACAACGGCGGGTCGACCGACGTCGGGGTCACCGGCAATTCGATCACGGTCTCCAACGTCTCGATCCTCACGGGCCCCGTTCCCGGCCTCTTCGCCGGCGCCTTCAACGGCACCGACGCGTTCTTCCAGTACCAGAACAGCCAAGGGGGCGTCTACGGGCGCCAGCTCAAGGTGCTGCCCAGGGATGATCAGTTCGACTGCGGTCAGAACAAGACGCTGACCGAGAGCGACATCCCGAAGGTGTTCGCCTTCGTCGGGAGCTTCAGCCTGTTCGACAATTGCGGCGCCCAGCCGCTCGGCGCGAACCCGGCGGTGCCCGACGTGCACAACGCCCTGTCGATCGACGCCGCCCACCTCGCTAACAACTTCAGTCCGCAGCCCCTCCGCACTGGAGCCGCAACGGGTCCCTTCAACTACTTCAAGGCCAAGGCGCCGGGCGCCATCGGGGCGTCGGGCAGCCTGGTCGGCGACGTGCAATCGGCCAAGGACTCATGGGTCGGGATCAAGAAGACCATGCAGCAACTCGGCTACAACTTCGTGTACGACCAGCTGTACTCGCCCACCCAGACTGACTTCACCGCCGACATCGTCCGCATGCGGTCGGCGGGGGTCAAGACGCTCGTGCTCGTCGCGGCCGACGTGAAGGGCATCGCCCGCATCGCCCAGCAGGCCAAGCAGCAGAACTTCCACCCCGACCTCACCATCCTGGGGGCCTCCGCCTATGACCCCCAGCTGATCCCGCTCGGCACCGCGGACGCCCTCGAAGGCATGCACGTCTACCTGCCGACGGCCATGTATCTCGGTGAGGACCGGGCGACCAACAAGGAGGTCGACCTCTTCCTCACCTGGCTGAAGAAGACGCACCCGAGCGCCAACCCCGACCTCTTCACGGTGTACGGGTGGGCATCCGCCCGCCTCTTCGTGCAGGCCCTGCAGGCCGCCGGCCCCCAGGCCAAACGGGCGACGCTGCTGGCGGCGCTGAAGAACATCCACCAGTTCGACTCGAACGGAATGCTTCAGGCTGGCGACCCGGCGGGCAAGAACCCTGGACCGTGCTATGTGATCGCCGACATCAAGGGCGGGAAGTTCGTGCGCGCCCCCGACTCCGCGTCGGGCTATCGGTGCGACGGCAACTACAACCTCGTCAGCCCCTGACGCAATGACGACGTTCCTGGCGTTCACCGTCGTCGGCGTCGTCGTCGGCTGCATCTACGCCTTGAGCGCCACGGGCCTCGTCGTCACCTATATCACGTCAGGCATCTTCAACTTCGCCCACGGCGCGGTGGGCATGATCGCGGCGTTCACGTATTGGAAGTTGGCGGTCGACGAGGGGTGGCCGGCCATCCTCGCTCTGCCGTTCATCCTCTTCGTCTTCGCGCCGCTGCTCGGCGTCCTCATCGACGTCCTGATCATGCGCAACCTGCACGCCGCGTCCGAAGAGGTCCGGGTGATCGTCACTGCGGCCCTGCTCCTCTTCCTCCTCGGAGTCGGCGAACTGATATGGGATCCGGGCGTCCCGCGCACCATCCCTCGCTTCTTCGAGGCTGATCACGTGCGCGTGTTCAGTGTCAACGTGACCTACCACCAGATCATCGTGGTGATCGCCGCCATCCTCGTGGCGGTCGTGCTGCGTCTGTTCCTGTTCCGGACGCGCATCGGCGTGGCCCTCCGTGCCACCGTGGACGCGCCCGATCTGGCCGCTTATTTCGGGGCCGCACCCGGACGGGTGCGCATGCTCGGCTGGGCGATGGGTTCGTCGCTCGCCGCCCTCGCTGGCATCCTGCTGGCGCCCCTCGTGACCCTCGACATCCTGCTGCTGACGCTCCTCGTCATCAACGGCTTCGCGGCGGCCATCGTCGGCCGTCTCAAGAGCCTGCCTCTCACCTTTGCCGGTGGCGTCGCCCTGGGCCTGGTCGAGTCCTACGTCGTTGGGTACGCACCGGGGGGCGTGCTCAGCCAGCTGCGGCCGACGATCCCGGTCATCTTCCTGTACATCGCCCTCCTGATCTTCCCGCAGAGCCGCCTTCGCGTTGGGCGCGCCCTTTCGCGGCGCACCACCAAGGTGCCCACCCTGCGCGCCTCGCTCATCGGCGCCGCCCTGTTCGTCGGCGCGGCGTGGATCGCGGCCAGCACACTGTCGGGCACCAACCTGTTCAACCTGGGCCGTGGGCTTGTGGCGGCCCTCATCCTTCTCTCACTGGTGCTGCTCACCGGCTACGGCGGGCAGATCTCCCTCGCCCAGTGGACCTTCGTGGGATTCGGATCCTTCGCCATGGGCAAGATCGCGGGCGGCGACTCGCTGTTCGGTGTGGTCGCGGCCGTCGCCTTCGCCGGGGCGGTGGGTGCGCTCTCGGCCCTGCCCGCGCTCCGCTTGCGGGGGCTGTACCTGGCGCTGTCGACCTTCGCCTTCGCGGTGGCGATGACGGGCGTCTTCTTCAACAACAACAACGTCTTCGGCCAGGGCGGGGCTCAGAAGGTGGGTCGCGTGCTGTTGCACGGCAACAGCGGCTTCATCGTCCTGATCGCGGTCGTGTTCGCGGCCGCCGCGGTCGGCGTGCTGGCCGTGCGCCGGTCCTCCTTCGGGCGGCGGCTGGTCGCCATGTCCGACAGCCAGGTGGCGTGCGCGACGCTGGGCATGAGCCTCACGTGGACCAAGCTCATCCTGTTCGCCGCATCCGCCGGCCTGGCCGGCCTGGCCGGCGCCCTTTTCGGCGGTCTCCAGGGATCGGTCGGGAGCGCCAACTTCGACGTCCTGAACTCCTTGGTCCTCTTCCTGCTCCTGGCCATCTGGGGCGTCGACTCGATCATCGCCGTCTTGTTCGCCGGGCTCTCGTTCGCGTACCTGTCGGTCCTCCAGACCCACTTCGCCGACATCCGCGGCCTGCCGTTCCTGCTGACCGGGCTTGGTGCCCTCGGTCTGGCCCGTAATCCCAACGGCGTCGTGGCCCAGGTGACCGACAACTTCGAGCGGACACGCGCGCGGTGGCGGGGGCGGTCGCGGGCGCCGGCGGCCGAGGTGGAGACCGTCTTCACGCCGCTCGTCGTCGGCGCGAACGGCGCGGGCAACGGTCACCACGGGCCGGTGCCTGCCCTCGAGCTCATCGACATCCACTCCGGCTATGGCCGCATCGAGGTGGTGCACGGCGTCAACCTCGTCGTCCCGCCTGCGACGGTCTTCGCCCTGCTCGGCCCCAACGGCGCGGGCAAGTCCACGCTGCTCCGCGTGGCCAGCGACGGCCATCCGGCCTGGTCCGGCTGTGTCCACATCGCCGGCGTGCACGTGAACGGCGCCGCGCCCGAAGCGATTGCCCGTCTCGGCGTGTGCACTGTGCCCGAGGGCCGCAGCATCTTCGCCAACCTCACGGTGGCCGACAACCTGCGCATGATGAGCTACCGCAGGGGGGTCACCGAGGACGAGATCGAGGAGCGGGCCTATGCCTCGTTCCCGCGCCTCTCCGAGCGCCGTACCCAACTTGCTGGCACGCTGTCTGGTGGTGAACAGCAGATGCTGGCCATGGCCCGGGCGGTGGCGACCGAACCCAAGCTCCTCCTGCTCGACGAGATCTCCCTCGGCCTGGCGCCGAGGATCGTCGCCGACCTCTACGAGCACGTGGCGCAGCTAAAGGAGCAGGGGATCGCCATCCTCCTCGTCGAGCAGTTCGTGCAGACCGCGTTGTCGGTCGCCGACTACGCGGCGGTGATGACCCAGGGCCGGATCTACCGCATGGGCGAGACGAGCGATGTCACCGACGCCGTGTCGCACGCCTACATGGGAGCGGTGGGATAGATGAGCGCTCGTCGCGGGCGCGCCATGGTGCTGCTGATCGCCGGGCTGCTGCTGGGCGGTGCCTTCGGGCTGCGCGTCAACCAGGCTCGAGCCGACACAACGCTGGGCAGCTACTCGGTGATCGCTTCGGCGCCCGGCATCGAGTTCACCGAGGACGAGCCCAGCTCCCAGGCGCACCCCGAAGGCCAGGGCGACGCCCCGTACACGACGTCGCTGCTCACCAACGGTGGCGTCGGCTACGCCCTCTCGAGCATCGCTTGGCCCGGCGCCTACGGCGGCAACGCCGGGAGTCTGATCCTCGTCGCCGCGCCCAGCCAGGTCGGGCCCGTGCCCAGACCCGACGCGGTTACAAACGCGGTGAACACGCTGTCGCCCGCCCTCCAGTATCCGATCCGGGCCGAGGCGCGGGCAGGATCGGCGCCGGACGCGTCCTACGGGCAGGTCCCCGGGACGACGCTCACGTCCCACGCCGACGCGAACGACGTGCACGCCGTCGCCGACGTGCAGGGCGCCCAGCAGCCGGGCGCGGCGACCTACGGAAACATGCACTCGGACAGCTCGAGCACGCTGAACGGCAACTCGGTGAAGGCCCTGGCCAACAGCACGATGCAGAACATCGACATCGGCGGTGCCGTCAAGATCAAGTCGCTGATCAGCACGGCCACGGCCACCACCGACGGGTCGAACTCCTCGGCCAACGGCGGCACGATCGTCAAAGGCCTGACCGTCGGCGGTCAGGGCGCATATCTCGACCAGGACGGCCTGCACATCGGCAGCTCGAACAACCCGGCCAACGCGGCGGCGAGCGCGGCGGCCAACCAGGCGCTCGCCAACTTGGGCATGAAGGTGTACGTCAGCCAGCCATTGACTGAGCGCAGCGACGGAGGCATCACCTACCAGGCCAGCTCGGTCGTGTTCCAGTGGATCCCGCCGAGTAACCCGAGCAAGAACGTGTTCCTGCTGACCCTCGGCGGGGCGCGGGTGCAGGTCGCCGCCGGTGCGGGCTTCGACACCGCGGGAACGACAGCCGACACGGGCGCGGCCGCTCCGTCGACCGACACGGCCGGTGGGGACACGTCAGCGTTGGGCACCACGGCCGTCTCGGGCGACACGGGTGGCCTGAGTGGTGCGACCGCCGGCATCGGGACGTCGAGCGGCTCGGGCGGGGGCAGCGTTGGCCAGGCGACCCAGAACATCGGCGGCCAGACGATCGCCAAAACCTTCGAGGGTGTCGGGGCCGGCTGGTTGCTCCTCGGTCTGGCCGCGGCCGCGCTCCTCGGTTTCGGCAGCTACCGCTTGCTCGCCGACCTCGTCGACCGACCGCCAGCCACCTGTCCCTTGGAGGTACCCCGGTGACGGCATCCACGTTCCCTGCAGACGCCGAAGGGGCGGCGACGACGGACTACGTCGGCGAGGAGGATCTGGCGTCCGGTCTCTCCGGCCTGCGCCGGCGGGCGGGCATGCTCCCCACCGAGCGGTGGCTGGCCATCGCGGGCGGCGTGCTCATGCCCCTAGGCGTCGTGCTCGTCATCATCGGTTGGTACGGCGCCTCCCACACCACCCGCCTGTTCGAGGAGATCCCGTACCTCATCTCCGGCGGCCTGCTCGGCATCGTGCTGGCGACCATCGGGGCTGCGCTGTACTTCGGGTACTGGCTGACCCGGATCGTTGCCGGCGAACGTCAGATCGTCGACGTGCTGGCGCGCATGGAAGCGAGGCTCGACGCCGCCGGCCTCGAAGGCAACGGGGGCGCGGCCACAACCAGTTCCTCGGCCGCAGGCACGTTTGTCGCCACCCGCACGGGCACGATGTTTCACCGCCCCGACTGCCCGGTGGTTGCCGACCGCCCCCCCAGTGAACTGCGCTCGATCAAGCTCCCGGCGACAGGCATGTCGCCCTGCAAACTCTGCGCCCCGCTCGACTGACCCGGTTTAACGCGTTCGGCGCAGACGGAACGCGCTGAAGCCGGTCGCGAGGGGGGTGCGGGCGGCGCAGATCAGGCCGGCGGCGGTGAAGAGGCGGCGGAACTCGGAGTCGGTGCGTTCGCGGCCGTCGGCGAGGACCAGCATGAGCAGGTCGCTGGCGGCCGCGAACTCGTCGACGGGGCGGTCGGAGAGCACGCTTTCGACGACGACGACCTCGCCGTGGGCCGGCACGGCCGCGGCAACGTTTCGCAGGATCTCGATGGCTCGCTCGTCGTCCCAGTCGTGGACGATCGCGAGGAGCAAGTAGCGGTCGTACTCGGCGGGCACCGCGTCGAAGAAGCTTCCGCCTTCGATGTGACAGCGCGCCGCCAGCGTCCCGTCGACAAGGGCGCGGTCGGCCTCGGCCACCACCTCGGGGAGGTCGAAGAGCGCGCCCCGGAGGTGGTCGTTGGACTCGAGCAGGTGGCGCAGGGCACCGCCGGTCCCGCCGCCGACGTCGCACACCGTTGTCGTGGCGTTCCAGTCCAGACCGTGCGCCAGGGCCACGGCCTGCACGACGGCGCCGGCCCGCATGGCCTCGTTGAAGGCCCGGCCCACGTCGGGCCGCACGCTGGTGACGTACTCGAAGAACGGGTGCCCGGTCGCGGCCTGGGTGCCGCTCGACTCACCGCGGACCGCCGCACCGGCGTGGCGCCACGAATCCCAGAAGACGTCACTGGCGCCGAACTCGACCCAGCCCCGCCAGGAGTTCACGTCGTCGGCTCGCAGCACGCGGGTCACGTCGTTGGCCCGGTAGCGGCCGTCGCCCATCGCGCCCAAGAACCCTCGCCCGGCCGCGTAGCGGAGCATCCGCCCGAGGCCGTCTGGGTCCGCGCCTGTTCGGCGGGCCAGTTCGGCTGCTGTCTGTGGGCGGTCGAGGGCTTCGGGGATCCCGAGGTCGACGAGCAGGCCGAGCACCCGGTTGTCGAACAGTCCGAACATCGCCTCGAGCACGCGCATCGAGGGAGGCGCCGAGCGGCGGTGGGCGCCTCGCAGGCCGCGGCGTACCGCATTGACGACGCCCGTGAGGCGGGGCGGCGGGACGAGGGGGGCACCCAGGATCTGGCGGTCGGTGGCCATGTCGGCCATCAAATCGGGGGCGGAGCGGCCACGCAAAGCGCGAAGACGCTGGAGAAACGGTGGATGGAGGGTTAGTCGTCGCTTGGCGTGGGTACAAGAGCGCGCAGTTCTACGCCCGCCAGCCCGAAGACCCGAGGTTGCCCCCGGTGGCCGTCGAAGAAGCAGCCAGCCTTCGCGAACAGATGAGCAAGGCGCGCTCGCGCATCCGGGAGATGCGCGAGATGCTCGTTGCCGCCAACTCGCTGGATCACGCCGCGGACGCCGAGATCGGCGATGCGAATGCCATTCCCGTCGATCGCAGCGAGCTGGCGCCCTACCTGCTGGCCCTCGCCCTCGACATGTGCGCGACGCAGGTCCCGGTCGAGCGGGCTGCCGCCGAGCTGCTCGAGGTGGCCCAGGGGAGTCCGATGGCGCTGCTGGCCGCTCGCTCGCTCGGGTCGGCCCTGCGCAAGGAGCTGCCCGACGACAAGCGGGCCGGCCGCGTCGTCGACCTCCTGACCAGCGCCGTCCGCCGGGCCCGGGTCGAGGCATTCGGGGGCCCAGCCCCGAGCTGACTCGTTTCTCAGGGGATTCGCACCGAATTTCCTGGAACGATGTCGAGAACTGCGGCCCTGCTCCGTCCCAGGGGTGCAACCGGCCACCAGGGCCGGGTGACCTAAGGAGACCACCATGGCCAAGTACCTGTTGCTCAAGCACTACCGAGGCGCACCGGCACCCGTCAACGATGTCCCGATGGACAAGTGGAGCCCCGAGGAGGTCGACGCCCACATCCGGTTCATGAGCGAGTTCGCAGGTCGGCTCGAGGCCAGCGGCGAGTTCATCGACGGACAGGCGCTGTCGCCCGACGGTGTGTGGGTCCGGTACGACGGCGAAGGGCGGCCGCCGGTGACCGACGGCCCGTTCGCCGAAACGAAGGACCTGATCGCGGGATGGATGATCATCGACGTCGACAGCCACGAGCGAGCGATCGAGCTCGCGGGCGAGTTGTCGGCTGCACCTGGCGCGGGCGGAGACCCGATCCACGAATGGCTAGAGGTCCGACCCTTCCTCGGCGCGCCCGCCAACTTCACCCACTGAGCGTGGATGACGTCGAGCTCCGCGAGCTCGTTCCACGGGTCTTGAGCGTCCTCGTCCGTCGCGGTGCCGATTTCGCGACGGCCGAGGACGCGGTCCAAGAGGCACTCATCCGGGCGCTCTCGACGTGGGGAGACGAGTCGCCGGCCGACCCCACGGGGTGGCTCATCACGGTCGCGTGGAGGGCCTTCCTCGACCTGACGCGGTCAGACGCCGCCCGCCGCGACCGAGAGCTCCGGTTCGACACCGAGCCGCCGGCCGGCGCGGTCCCGAGCGCGGACGACACGCTGGGCCTCTACTTCCTGTGCGCGCACCCCGATCTGACGTCGTCGTCGGCGGTGGCGTTGACCCTCCGAGCAGTCGGTGGCCTCACCACACGCCAGATCGCTCAGGCGTACCTCGTGCCCGAGCCCACGATGGCGCAGCGCATAAGTCGCGCCAAGCGCATCGTCGGTGAGGCTGGTGTCGATCGTCCTGGCGACGTGCGCACGGTGATGCGGGTGCTGTACCTCGTCTTCAATGAGGGCTACTCCGGCGACGTCGACCTTGCAGCCGAGGCGATCCGCCTGACCCGGCAGCTGGCTGCGCTGGTGGACGACCCTGAGGTCCACGGGCTGCTCGCCCTGATGCTCCTCCATCACGCCCGCCGCCGCAGCCGCACCCGACCGGACGGAAGCATCGTGGTCCTCGCTGAGCAGGATCGCAGCGAGTGGGACACGCGGCTCATTGCCGAGGGAGTCGACATCGCACAGGCTGCGCTCGCACGCGATCATCTCGGCGAGTACCAGGCGCAAGCGGCGATCGCCGCCCTCCATGCCGACGCGTCGCGTGTCGAGGAGACCGACTGGGTCCAGATCGTGGAGTGGTACGACGAGCTCCTCCGGTTCGCCGATACTCCGATCGTCCGGCTCAACCGTGCGGTCGCAGTCGGCGAGGCCGACGGCGCGCTCGCAGGACTTGCCGCACTGGGCGAGATCGACGAACACGTTCCCCGGCGCGAAGCCGTCGCCGCGTACCTCCACGAGAAGAACGGCGATCTCGAGCTCGCGGCCCGCCTGTATGCCGAGGCAGCTCGCAACGCACCCAACCTGGCAGAACGCGACCATCAGATGCGCCAAGCGGCCCGACTCAATCAACAGCTGCAACACCACCGATGACCAGCACACGCTGACCGATGGCCGAAAACGTGGGCTAGCTGTCATTGCGGCCAGAGCCGGCGAGGCGCATGCTGGGGACGTGCGCCGTGTCGTGATCGTCGCCTTTCCTGCTGTGCAGTCGCTCGACGTGGCCGGCCCCGTCGAGGTGTTCGCGGCGGCCGGCGGTTACCGCGTCGACGTGGTGGCACCCGCGGCCGGGCTCGTCCGCGCCAGCAGCGGGCTGGGCCTGTGGGCTGACGCCGCCCTGGTCGACGTCCGGACGCCGGTCGACACGCTGGTCGTCGCCGGTGGGGAGGGGACGCCGGCGGTGATGGCCGACCAGTCGGCGCTCGCGGCCGTACGTCGCCTGGCGCCCCGGTGCCGGCGGGTGGCGTCGGTGTGCAGCGGCGCCTTCGTGCTTGCCGCGGCCGGGCTCCTCGACGGGCGCCGGGCCACGACCCATTGGGGCTGGTGCGACGCGCTGGCGGAGGCCTACCCGGCCGTGACGGTCGAACCCGACCGCATCTTCGTACGCGACGGCGAGGTCTGGACGTCCGCCGGGGTCACCGCCGGCATCGACCTGGCCCTGGCGATGGTCGAGGACGACCTCGGCCGGGACGTGGCGCTCGCCGTCGCCCGCCGGCTGGTCGTCTTTCTCAAGCGCCCCGGCGGCCAGTCCCAGTTCAGCGCCCAGCTCGCCGGTCAGCTGGCCGAGCGCGAACCGTTGGGCGAGCTGCAGGGCTGGATCGCTGACCACCTCGATGCCGATCTGTCGGTCGAGGGTCTTGCTGCGCAGGTGGCGATGAGCGTGCGGAACTTCTCGCGGACGTTCACGCGTGAAGTGGGAGTGACGCCCGCCCGCTTCGTCGAGCGGGCGCGTGTTGAAGGCGCCAGGCGGCTGCTCGAGGAGTCCACCGCGTCTGTCGACGCCATCGCCGGCCGCTGCGGCTTCGGCACCGCCGAGACCATGCGCCGTGCGTTCCTTCGCTCGCTGCACGTGACACCGACCGACTACCGCCGCCGTTTCCGGACCGAAGAGGAGAGTGCGTGATGCCCTACACGACGGGGATCCTGTTGTTCGACGAGGCCGAGGAGCTCGACTTCGTCGGGCCCCTCGAGGTCTTCGGCATGGCCCGGCAGGACGGTGACCGGGTCGTCACGATCGCCGAGACGACCGAGCCGGTCGCGGCCAACCTCGGGCTACGCGTCCTGCCCGACCACACCATCGCCGACGCGCCACCGCTCGACGTCCTCGTCGTCCCGGGTGGCGTTGGCACCAGGCGGGAAGCGGAGAACCCCGCGGTACTGGACTGGATCAAGCAGGCGGCCGCCGGGTGCACGTGGGTGACCAGCGTGTGCACAGGCTCGATGCTGCTCGAGGCGGCCGGCGTCATCGACGGCCGTAATGTCACGACGCACTGGGCGATGATCGACACGTTCCGGGAGAAGGGCACCGTCACCGTCCTCGACAACCGGCGCTACGTCCGCCACGGCAACGTCGTCACCGCCGCCGGCGTGTCGGCCGGCATCGACATGTCGCTGTGGGTCGTGGGCCAGCTCTACGGCGTCGACCACGCCCGTGGCGTCCAGCGCTTCATGGAGTACGACCCGGCCCCGCCCTATGCAGCTGAAGTGTGACCGCGGCCGAGGTTCAGACCCCCGTCTTACGGCCCTTCCAGTGTTCGTCGCGGAGCACGCGCTTGAGGAGCTTGCCGCTCTCGGTCCTCGGTAGCTCGTCGCGGAACTCCCACGAACGGGGGCGCTTGTAGCCGGCGAGGCGTTCGGCCGCGAAGCCCTCGATGTCGGCCATGTCGATGGTGCGCCCCGCTTTGGCCTGGACGACGGCGTGCACCTTCTCACCCCACTCGTCGTCCGGGATGCCGAAGACGCCGACGTCCATCACGTCAGGGTGCTGGTAGAGAACGGCTTCGATCTCGGCTGGGTAGATGTTCATCCCGCCGGAGATGATCATGTCTTTCTTGCGGTCGGAGATGTAGACGTACCCCTCGCCGTCGATGTAACCGACGTCGCCCACCGACTTCCAGCCCTCGCCCGACTCGGCCAGCTGCTCCTCGGTCGCGTGGTAGCCCTCCATGGCGAGCGCGGTACGGAAGAACAGTTCGCCGGGCTCGTTGGGCGGCAGGGTGTTTCCGTTCTCGTCGACGGCTTTGACTTCGATGCCGCCGTAGGGCTTGCCGCAGGAGCCGGGCTTCCGCAACTGGTCCTCGGGTACGAGGATGGTGTCGACACCGAGCTCGGTCGAGCCGTAGACCTCGAAGAGGAAGCCGTCGCCCAGTTTGGCGATCACCTCCTGCTTCAGGGCATATGGCACGGGGGCGGCGTTGGCGATGAGCGTATGCATCGAGGAGTAGTCGCCGGCCGCGATCTCGTCGTCGGGAAGCGAGACGATGCGCTTCAGTTGAGTGGGTGCCGAGAACGTCGACGTCACCTTGTGCTTGGTCACGAGCTGCACCCACTCGTGGGCGTCGAACTTGCGCATGATCACGACGGTGCCCCCGAGCATGTGCGAGAGGAAGGCGAAGGCGTTCGGACCGGAGTGGTAGAGCGGCCCGGTGGTGAGGTGCATCTCCTCGCCACCCATCCGCAGCTCCATCACCATGGCGAACACCAGGGCCTGGTCGGCCGCGCCCCGCTTGGCGCCCTTCGGCTTTCCCGTCGTGCCCGACGTGTAGATCATCGTCTCGCCGGTGGCCGGCTCGCCTGCTGATTGCGGCTCGTCGTCGGTCCCGCTCCCGAGCACCTCCTCCCACGTGCGGAACCCGGCCTCGGCACCGCGGTAGACGACGACCTCGCGGAGTTTCGGGAGGTCGTTCCGAATCGAGGCAACGAGGGGCGCCTGCTCGGCGTCGACGATCACCAGGGCCGCTTCGCTGTTGTCGATGATGTAGTGCATCTCCTCGGCGTTGAACCGGTAGGAGAGGGGCACGGTGGTGAGGCCCAGCTTGCGGCCGGCGTGGATGGTCACGAGGACCTCTCTGCTGTTGGGCCCGCACCACACCATGCGATCGCCGGCCTTGAACCCCAGGCTCTGCAGCCCGCTGACGAGCCGGTTCACCTCGGCGTTCACCTCCGCGAAGGTGAAGACGTGCTCGCCCTCGATCACCGCCGGTCGGTCGGGCGCGTTTTGGGCGTGCACTGCGAAGAGGTCGGTCGGAGCTTGGGCCATGCGCCGGACTCTACGGCTCGCGGCGTGGCGCCGTGACGCCGCGGCCTACGCTCGCCGCGTGCGGCAGCTCTTCCCGGTCGCCGTCGACGCTGTCGACCCCGCCGACGTGTACGCCGACCGGCCGGAGGTGTCGGGTCGGCCGGGCGTGCGACTGAACATGATCTCCAGTATCGACGGAGGGACCGCCGTCAACGGCGTGTCCGGCGGCCTCGGGAGCCTGGGCGACAAGCGTGTGTTCGCCGTGCTGCGCTCGTTGGCCGACGTGGTGGTGGTCGCGGCCGGCACGGTGCGAGCCGAGCACTACGGACCGTCGAGTGTCCCCATCGCCGTGGTCACACGCGCCGCCCAGCTCGACTGGCGGTCACCGTTCTTCACCGAGGCCAAGGCCAGGCCGATCGTGCTGACGGTGGAGGACGCGCCGCCCGAAAACCTCGAGCGCGCCGCCCAGGTCGCCGACGTCGTCGTCGCCGGCTCCGGCACGATCGACGTCCGGCAGGCGCTGACCGAACTCGGTGCGCGGGGCTTCCACCACGTGCTCGCCGAAGGAGGCCCGTCGTTGAACGGGGCACTTGCACTGGCGGGTGTGCTCGACGAGGTGTGCCTCACGGTTTCGCCGAAGGTGGTGGCCGACGACGCCAAGCGCATCATTTCCGGCCCTGCGCTCGCCGCCCCGATCGAGATGGACCTGCGCTCCGTGCTCGAGGGCGACAGCTACCTGTTCCTCCGGTACCGGGCCGTGTCTACGAAGTTGCCTTCGTCGCGCTGAAGCGGACTTCGTACTCGCTCGCTGCGATGTCGGTGGCGGCGAATCCCGCGGCGTGAAGCCGTGGGCCGAGCGTGTTCGGATCGACGGGCACGAAGATGTCATCGGTGTGGAAGCCACGGATCATCTCGTGGTCGACGGCGTCGGTTCCGAAGAAGCGCCCGCCTGGCCGCAGCACGCGGTGGACTTCGGCGAACAGGTCGTCTTGCAACGCCGGCTTGGGCATGTGGTGCAGCATCGAGAAGCACGTCGCCGTCGAGAACCGGTCGCTGGGCAAGCCGCTCGTGGTGGCGTCGGCGTGGACGACCTCGACGTTCGTTCCGTCGAGGCGCTCGGTGAGTTTGGCGGCCAGGTCGTCGTCAAGCTCGACCGCCGTCACTCGCGGCACGCGTTCGCGGAGGAGATCGGTTGTGAGGCCGGGACCAGGACCGATCTCGAGCACGTCGTCTCCGAGGTCGCCGGCCTCGAGGATCCACGGCAGGAGGTCGGTCTCGAGCATCTTCGCCCAGTCGGGGCTGGCCAGGAACTCCAGGTGAGCCTTGTTCACGCTCCATCGCTAGCAGAGTGCGTGGAGGACAAGCAGATCCACCGTCGTGCAGCCTGTGACTTGCGCGGACGGGGACGAATGCTGTTACCTCGCCTGCGCACTTCCC
This sequence comes from Acidimicrobiales bacterium, assembly GCA_035948135.1. GTDB lineage: Bacteria > Actinomycetota > Acidimicrobiia > Acidimicrobiales > AC-14 > CADDZP01. Next base: position 20,320 of record DASZJL010000197.1, read on the forward strand.
CGTGCTGCGGGTCCGTTGCAACCGCACGAACGCCGTCCGCCGCACAGCAAATCAATGCCGTCCTTTCCGCGGATCATTCCTGCCGTCGTCGTCGTCGGCCTGGCAATCAGCTCGGCGGTCCCTCCCGCGGCCGCCGACGATCCCGCCGCGCACCGACAGCAGGTGGAGGGGCAGCGGGCGAAAGCCGCAGCGCAGCTGAACGTGTTGCGCGCCTCCGAGGCGCAGATCCAGAAGGCCCTCGACGACCTCGACCGGAACGTGCGCAGCCAGCAGTCCGCCGTTGCGGCCGCAAGCCAGGCCGCGGATGCGGCGGCGGCCGCGCTCGATCGGGCGCGCCAAGACGAGGCGCAGAAGGCGGCCGAGGTCGCGACCCTCCGCGACCGCGCATCAGAGGTGGCGCTGGACGCCTACATGGGGACCACTGCGGCGGCCACGTTCGAGGCGTTGCGCGCCGGCAACCTCAACGACGTGGCGCGCCGGCGCATGTACCTGACGATCGCCCTCGGGAGCACGTCCGCAACCCTCGATCAGCTCCGCGCCGCGCGCGAAGACCTGCTGGCGCGCCGTAGGGCTGCCCAACGGGCGAAGGACCAGACGACTGCTCGACGAGCCGCCGTCCAGTCGCGGCTCGCAACACTCAGCCAGGCGCAGGTTCAGCAACAGAAGTTCGCGGGCGACATCGAGAACAAGATCGCCGTGACTACTGGGCAGTCGGACCAGTTGGCGAAGCAGAGCGCCCAGCTGGGCGCCGAGATCGCAGCGCGTCAGGCGCAGGGAACGAGCAGCTCGAGTGTGGTCAGAACCGCAGGCTCCATCTGCCTCACAACGGTTCGGACGATCACGGTCGCCTGCTCGATCGGGCCGCAGCTGGACAAGATGTTGGGCGCGGCCGCGGCCGCTGGCTACGTATTCACGGGGCAGGGGTACCGAAGTCCGGAGCAGCAGATCGCGGTGCGGCAAACGAACTGTGGGAGCAGCCAGTACGCCACCTACCAGGAGCCTCCGAACAGCTGTCATCCGCCGACCGCGTACCCCGGCACGTCGATGCACGAGCAGGGGCTCGCCATCGACTTCGTGTGGAACGGAAGCATCATCAGCTCCCACAGCAGCCCGGCGTGGCAATGGCTCAACGCCAACGCCGCGACCTACGGCTTCTACAACCTTCCCGTTGAGCCCTGGCACTGGAGCGTCAACGGCCACTAGCCGATTGGCGAAGATGCCGACTTACGTCGCCCTCCTCCGTGGGATCAACCTCGGGAGCCACAACAAGGTGGCCATGCCCGCGTTGCGGACCCTCCTCGAGGGATTGGGCTACCAAGACGTGACCACCTACATCCAGAGCGGGAACGCCGTCTTCGCCGGGAAGGAGAGCGCGGCGAACGTGGGCGGTGCCATCCACGACGCCATCGCCAAGGAGTTCGGCATCGACGTCGCCGTTGTTGTGCGCACGCGTGAGCAGCTGAAGAAGATCGTCGACACCAACCCCTTCGCCAGGAAGGCCAACGAAGCTGGCCACCTCCACGTCGTCTTCCTCGCCGGCAAGCCCAAGGCCGACAAGGTGAAGGCGCTGACGACCGCCGACTGGGGAGACGACGAGGTTGCCGTCAAAGGCACGGAGGCGTACCTGCACCTCCCCAACGGCTACGGACGCGCCAAGCTCAACAACATGCTCGTCGAGAAGCAGCTAGGCGTGGTGGGCACGGCCCGCAACTGGCGCACCACGCAGAAGCTGTCGGAGCTCACCGGCCGCTGAGGGGCGCCGCCTACTTGGCGTCGAGCTTCAGGGCGCAGGAGTTGATGCAGTAGCGCTTGCCGGTCGGCCGGGGACCGTCGTTGAACACGTGGCCCAAGTGGCCGCCGCAGCGGCCGCAGCGCACCTCGGTGCGGGGGATGACCATCTTCCAGTCCCGGGCGGTCTCGACGGCGTCGTCGTCGGCCGCCTCGTAGAAGCTCGGCCAACCCGTCCCGGAGTCGAACTTCGTCTCCGACGTGAAGAGCTCGGTCCCACAGCCGGCGCAGCGGTACACGCCGTCGGTGTGCGCGTCCCACAGTTCGCCGGTGAAGGCCCGCTCGGTGCCGGCCTGGCGCAGGACCCGGTACTGCTCGGGCGTGAGCTCCTGGCGCCACTGCTCATCTGTCTTCTGGATCTTCTCTGCCTTGGGGGCCACAGGCCCTCCTTTTCTTTTCGAGCTGCTCCTTTCAACACCGCGGGCGATGGTCTTGGTCCCGTGCCGCCAGAATGTCGTCGCGATGGCGGACGACAGGCACCTCCGGTTGCGGGCGGGCAGCACCGAGGCGGCGTTCCTGCCTGATCTCGGCATGCTCGGGATCTCGCTGCGCCACGACGACGAGGAGGTGCTCGCCCTCCCCGGCGGCCTCGACGCCTACCGGGCCGGCCACGTCACCGGCCTGCCGCTGCTCGCCCCCTGGGCCAACCGCCTCGGCCAGCGCCACTACGCAATCGCCGGCGTGGAGGTCGACCTGGCCGGCGTCGACCTCCACGACGACGGCCACGGTTTGCCCATTCACGGCACGATGACCGCGCAGCCCGGGTGGCTGGTCGACGAGGCCACGGCCTCGTCGGCGCGGGTCCGGTTCGACTACGGGGCTCGGGCCGACCTCCTGCGAGCCTTCCCCTTTCCCCACGAGATCGTGCTCGATCTTTCGGTGGGGGAGGGGCGATTGCGGGTCGGGACGACGGTCCGCCCGACCGGCGACCGCCCGGTGCCGGTGTCCTTCGGCTGGCACCCCTACTTCGCCCTGTCCTCGTCGCGAGCCGACACCCGGCTCCGCACCCCGGCGTGCCGCCACATGCTGCTCGACGGCCGCGGCCTGCCAACTGACGCGTCCGAACCCCAGCCTGCGTCGTCCGAACCCATCGGCGACCGCGCCTTCGACGACCTGTACGCCCTCGGCGACGATCGCCGCCTCGCCATCGACGACGGTCGCCGAGCCGTGAGCGTCGAGTTCGACGAGGGGTATCCCTTCGCACAGGTGTACTCACCGGCGGACGCCCCGTTCGCATGCCTCGAGCCCATGACGGCCCCCACGAATGCCCTGGTGACAGGGGCCGCTCGGCTCGTCGAGCCCGGCGACACGTTCGAGGCCACCTTCACGCTCTCACTGGCGCTGACCAGGGGATAGTTGCCCGCTCACGGTAGGCTGGAAGGGTCCGGCCGGAGCGCCCGGCTGACGCCAACCTCGTCGAACTCTCGCTGGAGTTCCGGGAGCGGCGGATTCGAGGAGCAGAGGAGTGTGACGCGTGGCTCGTTCCAGTCGGTCGGTCGCCGCGTCCTCCTCACGGATTTCGACGGCGCGCAGCACAGCGCAGCCGTCGACGGGTAAGGGGTAACCATGGCCAACCGCCGCACCACGTTCGGAAAGCTCCAGCGGGAGCGCGACAAGAAGGAGAAGGCGGCCCTCAAGGCCGAGAAGCGGGCCGCCCGCCTCGAGAACAAGGACGACCAGCCGGCCCAGCCCGCCGCCGGCGACCAGGACGCCCTTTTGACCGCGCTGGCCGACCTCCACCGTCGCTTCGAAGACGGCGGCATGTCCATCGACGAGTTCGAGGAACGCCGCGAGCAGCTCACCAGCCGACTGGTCGTCGACTGACAGACGCAGTGCTCTCCTAGTCCGACGCCCTGAGCTCGGGGTGGCGGCGGAGGACGATCAGGGCGGCCAGGGCCAGGCCGAACCCGACACCCATCGTGACGGCCACCGCGGCGCGAGCCGATGACGCTGAAAACGAATACGGCACCTGCGACCGGATGAGTGTCGGGAGGTCGCCCACCCCGCTGAACGCGGCGAGCAGGAACCCGGCCACGGCGGCGCCCACCACGCCGCCCTCGCGTTCGTCCTGCAGCGGGCCGATGGCGGCCGCGCCCACGATCCAGCCGAGCGTCGCAACGATGCCCCCGAGCATCACCCGCCCCACCTGCGTGAGAACCGGATCGTGGGTCGCGGCCGCGATCCCGAAGCTGTGCACCACGTCGACGGCGATCAGGAGCGCGAGGGCCACGCTCATCGCCGCGCCCCACCGCCGAAGGAGACCACCGGCCGCCGTCGCGGCCAGGAGAACGACCGCCACGCCCAGCCACGGCACGGGGCTGGGGCCAGGCACGTAGGTGATGCGGCCGAAGACCGACGCGGGCTGGGCACCCCGGCGGAGACCGATCAGCCACTGCGGCACGACGACCTGCGTCTGGTCGGGCGCGGCTTTGACGGCGGCCGGCGCCGAACCCTCCCAGCGCGTGCGACGGTCCCGCCACCGCACCGAACGTCCGGCGCCAGTTCGGTGCCACGACGGTGGGCCGAGGAGGTCGGCGTTCGGCGCCAGCGTCGTCACGGGCGACGCCGTTGTCGCGGACGTGCGATTCAACGCCACCGACGGCGACCGCCGGTTCTCGAAGACGCCCCCCGGGCCCACGCGTAGGTACGGCTCGCCCGAGTACCCGAGTACGACCACGTCTTCGGTGCCGCGGTTGACGAGCTCGACCCGATTGCCGAGATCGAGGAGGCGCACCGTGACGCCCGGAAGCGACGGGTCAACCCCGATGATCTGGCTGCGGTAGTCGGTGGGGGAGACACCGGTGATCGTGTGCGCTTCGGCCGGCGCCGCGCTCCCGATAATGAGCACCAACCCCGCGCCCGCAGCGGCGACCAGTCGTCGCAGGGTCAGCACTAGGCGAGTGGGAGTGCCTCCACCGGATGTTCGGCGAAGGCGGGCGGCCACACGGTGGCCTTCTTGCCCGGGGCGATCCACTCCTCGATCACCCCCGCGGAGCGCCGGTTGGCACCGGCGTCGACGGCGCCCGGCGGCGCCAGGTCGAGGCCGCCGCCGTTGGCCAGCGCGCCCTGGGGCAGCTTGACCGACAGCGCGGCCTTCGCCACCGAAGGCACGCTGAGGTTGCCCGCGGCCGGGAGCACGTGCACGAACAGGGCGTAGGCGTTGGAGAACCCTGACAGGGCGGCCGCGCCCATGGGCTGGTGCCACTTGGCCTGGTAGCGCTTGCTCGCCCAGTCGAGCATGCGCCGCCCTTCAGGTGTGAGCGCCGACGCGTTCACGTCGGCCGCGTCCGGCTTGTCGGACGCGAACAGGCCGACGGCGTCGGGGCCCAGCGCGTCGCCGAAGGCCTGCATGCAATAGCTCGAACTGGTGCCGATGGCGGCGAGCAGCGGCGTGTGTGCCTCGACCAGTGCCTTGCGTACGGCCACGCCGTCGTCGACGTAGGCGGCCGAGAAGAGGACGTCGGGACGGGCCGCGCCGATGCGCGCCACAAGGGGCCCGAAGTCTTTGGCGTTGGCGTCGTAGGGGAAGGAACCGACCAGCGTGAGGCCGCGCTCGTTGATGGCGTCGATTGCGCCCTGGCCGACGGCCCGTCCGTACGGGTCGTCGACGTAGGCGACGCCGTACCGCAGCGGTCCGTGGGCGGGCAGCTTGGCCGATAGCTCGTCTTGCACGAAGTTGATGGCGGCTCTCCCGAGGTTGGCGCCCATCGGTGCCAGCCGGAAGAAGTTCGTGCCGTTGCTGTCATCGGGCGCGGTCAGTCCGACGGCGCCGGTCTCGAAGAAGGCCAGCTTCTTGACCGTCGCCTCGCGCGCCGCCGCCGCCGAGATGGCGCTCCCGTGGCTGCCGAGCACGATCGACGCGCCCCGCTGGGCCAGGCTGTCCATGGCGTCAGGGACGGCTTCGGCGCGGGCCGCGTCGACCTGGACCAGCTTGATGCGGGTCCCCTCCACGACGCTCGCGTTGTTGGCCCAGTCGGCGGCCAGTTGCACGCCCCGCAGCTCCTCGGTGCCCCCCGGGCCCTGGGAGCCGGTGCGCGGGTAGAGCGCACCGATGGTGATGGTCTTCGAGCTGTCGCCGCACGCGGCGAGCGCCGCGCCGAGGAGAGCGACGGCGGCGACGAGGAGGACGAGGCGACGGATCATCAGAGCACCACCAGGAGATTGGCGAGGACGTGGGTGACGGCGGGGACCTTCCACGAGCCGGTGGCCCATCGTTGCCACGACAGGACGAAGCCGGCGGCGAGGTCGATGGGGAGGACCCACCAGCCGTAGACGGTGACGTGCACGAGGGCGAACAGCAGCGCCGACCCGACGACGGCGAGCGCGGCGCCGCCGGGGAGCAGGGCGTCGTACACGAAGCGCCGGAAGAAGGCCTCCTCGGCGACAGCGGCCAATGACCCAAGGACGACCACGCGTAGGAGAAGGGGCTGGGGCGCGTGCCCGCCGCCCAGCACCCGCCCCAGCAGGAAGGCGGCGACCCCGACGGCCAGAACTGGTGCGGCCGCAGAGACGCCGGTGGGAACCGCCGCCCGACGCGGCCACAACAGGCCGCCGGCGAGCAGGAGAAGGAACAGCATCGTCAGGGCGGCGGTGGGATGGGCGCCGTTGCGGAGGAGCACCGGCCGCAGCACGAGCAGCGAGCACCCGGCGACGACGGCGAGCACCGCCGATCGAGGACGGGCGAGAACGATTCCCTCTGTCACTGGACCATGAAGATGACCGCCGCCGTCGGGCGGTTCTTGAACGGCAGATGGTCGACGGCGACGTACTCGGCGGTGAGGGTGTGTTGTCCCGGCGTGAGGCCGTGGAGGTCCTGGGTTGTGCTGTACGCCATGTTCACCAACCTGCCGTCCAGCGAGACGTGGATGTGGCCGAGGTCGGTGGGGATGTTGGCGCCGGTGACCGTCGTCTGGGTGGCGGGGACGACCTTGCCGCCGATCACGTTCACCACGAGCGTGACATCGGGACCTGTGACCTGGTTAGGCGTCGGCTGGGTGATCTGAATGCGCACGCCAGATGCCGGGTGGACCGTGCTCGACGACGACGTGGTCGGTTTCGAACCGCCGCACCCCGTGGCCGTGACGGCTATGGCGAGCACGGCCGGCAGGGCAAGGCGGGTGATCTTGGCGCTCAACGTCGACACCTTCTTCCACGGTTGAAACAGCAGGACGGCCAGCGCTCCGGAGACGAGGATGGTGCTGGCGGCCTCGGCGTTCGTGCAATGACCGAGGTGAGCGTAGGCAGGCGACGGCGCCAGCAGTAGCGCGAGCGCCGTCCCTGCCACGAACCACCGGCGATCCCTCACCCGTACCTCACCAGTCCTCGCTGGGAGAACACGAGCTTCACGGCGGTCGGCGCATTCTTGACGGTGGTCTGGGGAGACGGATCGGTGCGCAGCAGCACGGCGTGCGCGGACGCCGCCGGAGCGGCAACGACGAGCACGGTAACGACGACGGCCACCGCCAGGCCCAGACGGCGGCCCTTCACGGTCTCAGCGTAGGCCGAGCGTCTGCTTCGTTACGGAGCGCTGTGGTGGCGGGCAAACTGCCCGCTCTCGACCTCGCTGAACGCCGGGTGCCAGAGGCCCTCCGCGTCGGCAACGGCGATCGCACGGTCGACGAGCGCAAGAGCCCGGCGCGGTTCGAGGACGTCGGGGGTCCAGGCGGCGGTGGCGGCCAGGCGGATGCGGGTGGCGAGCACCATGCGGCGGTTGCCGCCCGCCGCGGCCAGCAACTGGCGGGCGGCGATGTCTCGATCGAGACCGGAGCGCACCGCGTCGATGGCCCGCGCCTGCAGTCGGTCCCACACCGTGGTCGCCATCAAAGGAGCCATTGCCCCCCGACGCCCATCCGTTACGGGCGCGGTAGGCATTGTTCGGCGCCGCAGCCCAAGATGTGGGCACGGATACTGGCCTCACCTACGCGTCGGCTCGGGGTCGGTGGGTCATCATTGCCACCGTCCTCGGTTCGGGCATGGCGTTCCTCGACTCGACGGTCGTCAACATCGCCCTGCCGCGCATCGGCACCGACCTCGGGATGGGACTGACCGGGCTGCAGTGGACGGTCAACGCGTACACCCTCACGCTCAGTGGCTTCCTCCTGCTCGGCGGGTCGCTCGGTGACCGCTACGGGCGCAAGCGCGTCTTCCTCATCGGCGTCGTGTGGTTCGCGGCGGCGTCGCTCCTCTGCGCGGTGGCGCCGACTGGGACCTTCCTCATCGGCGCTCGAGCGGTGCAGGGCATCGGCGCGGCACTGCTGACGCCCGGCAGCCTGGCCATCATCGAGGCCAGCTTCCGGCGCGAGGATCGCGGCGCGGCCATCGGCGCCTGGTCTGGTCTCGGCGGGGTCGCCACCGCCTTCGGCCCCTTCCTCGGCGGCTGGCTGGTCGACGCCGCCACCTGGCGACTGGTGTTCCTCATCAACCTGCCACTCGCCGTGGCGGTGGTGGTCATCACCCGCATTCACGTACCGGAGAGCCGCGACGCCGGCATGGCACCGGGCATCGATTTTTCCGGCGCGTTCCTCGGCGCCCTCGGCCTGGCCGGTGTGATCTACGCGCTGACCGAGGCGGGCAGCAAGGGCTGGACGGCACCGGCGGTCGTGATCACCGGTGTGGTCGGCGTCATCGCCCTCGCTGCCTTCATCGTGGTCGAGGCCCGCAGCCCGCACCCGATGCTCCCCCTCGACATCTTCAAGTCCCGGCAGTTCACGGCCGCCAACCTGGTGACATTCGTGGTGTACGGCGCGTTGGGCGGCGCGCTGTTCCTGCTTCCCCTCCAGCTGCAGCGGGCCGCGGGATTCTCGCCCCTGCAGGCGGGTAGCGCGCTGGTGCCGTTCACGCTCGTCATGCTGCTCAACTCGGCACGCGCCGGGCGGCTGGCCCAGCGCATCGGACCTCGACTGCCGATGACGATCGGTCCGATCATCGCCGGCGTCGGCCTGATGCTGCTGGTGCGCATCGGGCCGGACGCCAGCTACATCCCCGACGTCCTGCCGGGCATCCTGGTGTTCGCCCTCGGGATGTCCTTCACCGTCGCGCCGCTGACGGCGACCGTGCTGGCGGCTGCCAGCGAGGAGCACGCCGGCGTGGCGTCGGCTGTCAACAACGAGGTCGCACGGGTCGCAGGACTGGTTGCGGTGGCCGCCCTCCCTATCGCGGTTGGGCTCACCGCGGCGTCCTACACCAATCCGGCCAAGTTGACGGACGGCTTCCACGCCGCAGTGATGGTTGCCGGGGTCCTCTGCATCGCGGGCGGGGTCCTGGCGTGGCTCACCATCCGCAATCCCGAGCCCGCGGCCGAGGACGCCGAACCGGTGCAGTGTTCGTATAACTGTGCGGTCGACGCCACACCTTTGGCAGGATGAGTCATCGCCACCTCATCGTTCGCTGACCGCTACGGGCCGCTGGCCGTCGTCACCGGCGCGGCCGTCGGCATGGGCGCCGCCTTCGCGCGCGATCTCGCAGGGCGCGGCTTGGGCCTGTTGCTCGTCGACCGCGACGAGCGCGCCCTCGAAGCGTGCGCACTCGAGCTCCAGGCCGGCGGGGCCAACGTGGACACGCTCGTCGTCGACCTCAGCGAGCGGGATGCGGCCGACCAAGTTGCTGAGGCGGCCGGCGACGGCATCGGCCTGCTCCTGAGCAACGCCGCCATCGGTTACGTCGGCTCGTTCCTCGACCAGGACGCCGAGGGCCTGATGGCGCAGCTCGACGTCAACTGCCGCACGCCGCTCCTCCTCGTGCAGCGCGTGCTGCCGCAGCTGGTGGCGCGGGGCCGGGGCGGCATCATCCTCTTGTCGTCGCTGTCGGCCATGCGGGGGAGCGCGCTGGTCGCCAGCTACGCGGCGACCAAGGCCTGGAACCTGATCCTCGCCGAGTCGCTGTGGGACGAGTTGCGCGACACCGGCGTTGACGTCCTCGGCGTGTTGCCCGGCACCACGCGGACACCGGGACTGCTCTCATCCACGCCGCAGGCCGGGTTGGCGACCGCCAACATGATGGAGCCGGCCGACGTGGCCCGCGAAGCACTCGACGCCCTCGGCCACGTGCCGAGCGTGATCCCCAGCCAGACCAACCGCGAGAGCGACGCGTTCCTCTCGTCGATGGACCGCGGTGAAGCGGTCAAGACGATGGGCGACGTCATGCGCGCCACCTACCCGCCCGACCGAGCGCCCGACCCCTCGCTGTAGAAGGTCCGCGCCCCGCCAAATTGATTCCAAATACTGGCAGATGAATTCTGCGCGCCCGGGGCGACAATCAGGAGGAATCGACCACTAAGCGTCGTATTAAACGACCAAGCGGTGCAGATCGGACAAAGCGAGATCGGGCACCGTGCCGCAAACCGAGCGGCTGGGGTGGAGGACAAGATGAAGAAGCCGGTCGCCGTTCTGGCCACATGGGCGATGGCGGTTGCCGCGGTCATCGCCGTCACCTCCCCCGGCGCGAAGGCTGCCGTCTTCACCGGCAGCAACCAGTTCTCCGGCTACAGCACAGGCACGGTGGTGCACGCCGACGTGCTCCAGCTCCCCGGGCCCAACCCGACGAGCCGGTTGGTGAACGCCGACGTCGCCTTCTCCGGTGCGGCGGCGGACACGACCGGGCTGGCCAATGGCGTCAACAACGAGATGCAGAACCCGGTGTCGCCCGCGCTGCCCACCAAGAACTCCTACGGCCGCGGCACGGGCCTCGAACTCGGCCTCGGTTCCTCACTGCCCAACAACCCCGACGCCAACCAGTTGATCCTCGCCGGCCTGGCCGAGGCGTCGGCCCCGCCGTCCTCGACGCTTGTGACCAAGGAAGTGGGCCCCGTCCCGGGCAACCCGCTCATCTACGCGTCGCTGCTGCGCGGTCAGGCAGAAGCGAACTTCGACCCCAACGCGTGCGTGACCGATCCGACCAACCTCTCGTTCGGTCTCGGCAGCGCGGCCAATGCTGAGCTGCTCAACCTCGGCGCCGCCAACGCCGACGGTTCCATGCAGCAGCCCGTGGTCGCCACCAACATCGGCAACCCCACCAACCGGACGGTCAGCCAGGCCACGTCCTTCATGCACCTGGTGCCCAACGGCGACGGAACGTTCGGCCTGGTCTCCGAGACGCACGAGACGGTCGCGCCGATCACGCTGTTCAAGGGCAGCGCGCAAGAGATCCGCATCGAGCTCCTCGGCGAGTGGATCCTGCGGGCGACGGCGACCGGCAAGTCCGGCGGCGCCAGCGTCACGTATTCACCGGGCGGCAACCCCTCGCCGACGACACCACTGATCACGATCACGCCACCGGGGGGCGCCCCGGCGATCATCCTGCGGACCCAGGACCTGTTCGGTCCCGGCGTGCTGCCGCAGCACATTGACATCCCGACCCTCGCGTCGATCTCCATCGGCGAGAACCCGCGCGCCATCGGCGACAACAGCGCCAGCCCCGCGCCCGCCATGGTCGCGGCCGACGGAACACAGGCCGCCGGCGCGGTCGACGTGGTTCGCGTCAAGCTTCTCGTCCCCGATCCCACCAGCCATCTGGCTGACGTGCGCGTCGGGCACATGGAATCGAGCGCGCTGGTGCCGGGCGGCGGTGTGAGCTGCCCCGCGGCGGCGACGACGACCTCCTCCTCGTCCTCTTCGACCTCGACACCGACCACCACGGCCGGCCAGACGACCACCACGACGACGCCGCCGAACAACTGCTCGTACAACGGCTACAGCACAGGGTCTGACGTGCACGCCGACGCGCTGCAGCTCCCGGGGCCCAACCCGACGAGCCGGCTGGTGAACGCCGACGTCGCCTTCTCGGGCGCGGCCACCAATACAGCTGGACTCACCCAACCGGTAAACAACGAGTTCCAGAATGCGGTCTCGCCGTCGTTACCAACGAAGAACGCCTACGGCCGCGGCTCGGGCCTCGAGCTCGGCCTCGGCACGGCGCTGCCCAACAACCCCAACGCCAACCAGTTGATCCTCGCCGGCATGGCGGAGGCATCGGCACCCCCGTCCACGTCACTCGTGACGAAGGAGGTCGGGCCCGTCCCCGGCGATCCGCTGATCTACGCCTCGTTGCTGCGCGGCCAGGCCCAGGCGCAGTTCGGGCCGTCGCCGATCAGCGTGACTGACCCGGACAACCTGGCGTTCGGGCTCGGCTTCGCGGCTGATGCTCAACTCCTCGACACCGGCACCGCCAACGCCGACGGCTCGATGAGCAAGCCGGTGGTATCCACCGACATCGGCACGCCGACTGACCGGACCGGGGTACAAGCAAAGTCGTTCCTGCACCTGGTGCCCAACGGCGATGGCACCTTCGGGCTCCAGTCTGAGACCCACGAGACGTTCGCCCCCGTCACCTTGTTCAAGGGCACCGCGAACGAGATCCGCATCGAGCTCCTCGGCGAGTGGGTGCTGCGGGCGACGGCGACGGGCAAGACGTCCGGTGCCACGGTGACGTATGCGCCGGCCGGCAACCCCGCGCCGACGACACCGCTCATCCGCATCACGCCGCCGGGGTCGCCCGTCGCCAACGTCCTGACGACCCAGGACCTGTTCGGCGCCGGCGGCCTCCACATCCCGATCCCGACGCTGGCCGACATCTTCATCGGTGAGCCGGCCCGCGCCATCGGCGACACCAGCGCCGCGCCCGCGCCGCCGACGCAGGCAGCCAACGGCACGCTGGCGTCGGGTGCCGTCGACGTGGTGCGCGTCAAGCTCGTGCAGCCTGATCCCACGAGCCACCTGGCCGACCTCCGCATCGGCCACATGGAAGCGAAGGCCCAGGTGCCGGCGGGTGGCGCGAGCTGCGCGGCCCCGCCGACCACGACGTCCACCTCCACGTCCACGTCCACCTCGACGTCGTCAACGTCGACCTCCACGCCGGCCTCTACGACGTCCACCACGGCGCCGGCGAGCAGCACGACGACCTCGACCCCGCCGCCGCCCCAGAACTGCTTCTACAACGGCTACAGCACCGGCAGCGACGTGCACGCCGACCTGCTGCAGCTCCCGGGGCCCAACCCGACGAGCCGTCTGGTGAACGCCGACGTCGCCTTCTCCGGCGCGGCCGCCAACACCAACGGGCTGTCACAGCCCATCAACAACGAGATGCAGAACGCGGTCTCGCCGTCGCTACCGGCCAAGAACTCCTACGGCCGCGGTTCGGGTCTCGAGCTCGGCCTCGGCACCTCACTGCCCAACAACCCCAACGCCAACCAGGCGATCATCGCCGGATTGGCGGAGGCGTCGGCACCCCCGTCCACGTCGCTCGTGACCAAGGAGGTCGGCCCCGTCCCCGGCGATCCGCTGATCTACGCCTCGCTGCTGCGCGGCCAGGCCCAGGCCCAGTTCGGGCCGACGCCGATCAGCGTCACCGACCCGAGCCAGCTGTCCTTCGGCCTGGGCTTCGCGGCCGATGCCCAGCTCTTGGACACGGGCACCGCCAACGCCGACGGCTCAATGAGCAAGCCGGTGGTGGCCACCGACACGGGCACGCCCACCGACCGGGCGGCCGTCCAGGCCAAGTCGTTCCTGCACCTGGTGCCCAACGGCGACGGCACTTTCGGTCTCCAGTCCGAGACCCACGAGACGTTCGCCCCCGTCACCTTGTTCAAGGGCACCGCGAACGAGATCCGCATCGAGCTCCTCGGCGAGTGGATCCTGCGGGCGACGGCGACCGGCAAGCTGGGCGGCGCAACCATCACCTATGCGCCGGCCGGCAACCCGAGCCCGACGACGCCATTGATCAGCATCACGCCGCCGGGCTCGCCGACGCAGATCATCCTGCGGACGCAGGACCTGTTCGGGCCCGGCGCCCTTCCTCAGCACATCGACCTGCAGGCGCTGGGTTCCATCAACATCGGTGAGGACCCGAGGGCGATCGGCGACGACTCGCCCAACCCCGGCCCGCCGTCGGCCGCAGGCAACGGCACGCTGGCGTCGGGCGCTGTGGACGTGGTGCGGGTCAAGCTCCTCGTCCCGGATCCGACCAGCCACCTGGCCGACGTCCGAATCGGGCACATGGAGGCGAAGGCCCAGGTGCCGGCGGGCGGCGTGAACTGCCCGGTGGCCCCGGCGGCGCCGACCACCACCACCACGGCGGCGTCCTCGACGACCACCACGGCCGTGACCACGACGACGTCCACGACGTCACCGCCGTCGAGCACCACCACGACGGGGCCGACGACGACGACGACCGGGCCGACGACGACGACGACAGTCAAGCCGCCGACGCTCGCGCCCGAACAGCCGACCACGACGACGACCGAGCCGCCGGCCACGGCGACCCAGCCGACGACGACGACCACGGCCCCGTTCACGCCGAGCGTGGCGCCCACCAGCACCACCGCGCCCGCCACCACCACCACGACGGGCCTACCCGAGGTGGCTGCGCAGACCTTCTCTCAGAGCACGCCGGCGATCGCGGTACAGGGGACGCCGTCCTTCACCGGCTGACCCCCGTCAGTCTTCCCAGAACGCGGCGCGGGGCGAGATGAACACGATCTCGGCCTCGCCGAGCACGACGTCGCCATGGCGGGCCTTGGCCTTGCACCAGATCTTCCGCCCGTCGACGTGGTCGAGCCATGCCTCGTAGTCGATGCGCTGGTGCAACGGCGTTGGCTTCAGCATCCGCACCGTCAGGGTGCCGGTGAAGCCGGCCTTGCCCGACGCCATCTGGGCCAGGCCCATGAGGTCGTCGAAGGCGGCGGCGACGAAGCCACCGTGGAGACATCCGGGCGGACCCTCGTAGGCGTCGGTCCACACCGCCCAGGCGCGCGTCACGCCCTCGGTCATCTCCAGGTGGAGTGGGGCCGCCAGCGGGTTGCTGCGGCCGCTCACCGGACTGCGCTCGGCGAGGACGGCGTCGGCGGGCCCGGCCACAGCAGCACCGCCGAAGGCGCGCAGGCTGGGCGCCTGTTCCAGGCGGTCGGCCAAGGCGCGGGCGTCGTCGGCGAACTCGTTCAGATCGTCGGTCTCGTTGGCACCGACATCGAGGAGGGCAGCGTTGTCGACGGTGCGCTTCACCTCGCGGATGAGCCGGTGCTTGGCCGCCCGGGCCTCGTCCTCGACGGGTTCGCCCCCGAGGTAGATCTGGGACGGATCGGACGGAAGGCTCACGCGAGGACAGTACTGGAGCCCGTTCTCGCCGCCGGGTGTGACCCCACCGGGCCATCGAGGAATGGCACGCGCGGACGGTAGGCGCTGACGCATAGGCGCGGGACAATCGTTGAAGTCGGAGACAGGGGGAACAGAAGATGCCGGCCTACGACGACCTGATGTTGCTGCGGCATCAGTCCGAGCGCTTGGGCGTGCTCTGGCGCAGCCAAGGTCAGGCCTTCCTCGACGAGCAGGCTCTCGAGCTGCAGGAGGATGTGGATCGCCTGCGCGCCGCCTACCTGGTCACGGCCGAGTCGGCGACGCTGTCTGTCATCCGACCCAAGCGGAGGGCGCGCCCGGCCGGCGTCGTCGACCTTCGTCAGCCCGACGTCGTTGACGTGCGTGACCCCGACATCGAGGCCGGCTGGGTGTGCGGCACCGACGGGCACTGGATGGAGGCCGCCGCGACCAGGTGCAGCAGTTGCCAGGCGGTGTTCTGCCGGCGCTGCATCCTGCAGTCGGACGCGACCCACGGCCGGCCCCTCTGCATGGAGTGCGCGCTGGTCGCGGCCGGCGTCCACCACAAGCGCATCCGTCCGCTCGTGGCTCCCGGCCGGAAGAAGTAGCGCTAAGCGGTTCGCGCCTTGCGCTCTTGGCGGTCGCCTCGATACGAGGCCCAGACCACGAGCATGGCCGCGACACCGACGCAGAGCAACGGGACGGTGTACGCGTTCTCGTTGCCTGACGCGGCGACGGCTGCCGCGGCCGCCGCCCCGGTGGCGGTGAACAGGGCGAACCAGCGGGCGACCTTCGGCGCCACGAGGGCGAGGCCCCATCCGAACACGAACATGCAGGCGGCGCCCAGCATCACGTCGGTCGGCGAATGAAGCCGGGTTTCGAGCTGGCCACGATGAGCGAGCGACACCAGCTCGAAGAGCACGGCGACACCCGCGACGCTCCCCACAACCATTGCGGTACTCCTTTGTCCTACTGCCTGTGTATCGGCGCGACGGCCCGAGGACAGGAATAGGCACAGCGGCCTATTGGCGCGGCGCGGTCCTAGATGATCTGGCCGGGGTCGCCGGTGTCGGTGACAACGGCCATGCCGGCCGCGTGCCAGGCCTGCATGCCGCCCGCCAGGTTCACGGCGTCATAGCCCCGCTGGATGAGCGCGGCCGCGGCTCGCTCGGAGCGCCCGCCGACGCGGCACACGGCCACGACCGGCTGGTCCTTGTCGAGGCGGTCGACGCTGGCGGCCAGCGCGGCCAGCGGCACGTGCACAGCGTTGGGCGCGTGGCCGGCGTGCCACTCGTCGGGCTCGCGAACGTCGAGGAGGACGGCGCCCTCGTCGACGCGGCGGGCCGCCTCCTCAGGACCGACGGCTGGCGCAGCAGGCTCGCGTTGCACATCACGAAGCTATAGGTTCGGTTGACCATGTCGGTGCTGGAGGACCTGCTCGTCGTACAAGAGCACGACACCGCGGTCGACCGCCTCCGTCACAAGCTCGAAACGCTGCCGGAGAAGGCACGTCTGACTGAGGTCGAGCAGGCGCTCGCGGGCGTCGAGGGGTCCATAGCCGAGGTCGGCGGCCGGCGGGACGACGTCGTGCGCCGCCAGCAGCGGCACGAGGACGAGCTGGCGTCGGTCGAGGACAAGATCGGTGAGGTCGACCGGCGCCTTTACTCGGGCACCGTCAGCGCGCCACGCGAGCTCCAAGCCATGCAAGCCGACGTGGCGTCACTGAAGCGCCACCGCTCCGAGATCGAGGACCAGGTCCTCGAGGCGATGCAGGACCGCGAGCCCCTCGATGCCGAGGTGGCCGCCCTCGAACAGCGGCGGGCCGGCCTCGAGGTCGAGGCCGACGAGCTCCGCCAGGCGATCGTGGACCAGAGCAAGGAGATCGACGCCGATCTGGCAGCCGAAGTCGACGCCCGCGCCGCGGCAGCCGCCGGCATCCCGGGCGACCTCCTGTCGCAGTACGAACGGCTGCGAGCCTCCGAGGGCGGGGTGGGCGCAGCCCGCCTGGTCAACGGGCGGTGCAGCGGCTGCCATCTCACGCTGCCGGCCACCGAGCTCGACCGTATCCGGCACGAAGCGCCCGACGCCGTGGTCCTCTGCGACCAGTGCGGACGCATCCTCGTGCACTGACCGGGCCGGCTCTCGATGCTTCTCGTCGTGCGCCACGGCCAGACCGCGGCGAACGCCGCCGGACAGCTGCTGGGACGGGCGGACGTCCCTCTCACCGAGATCGGCGTGCGCCAGGCCGAGGCGCTGGCCGCAGCCGTGGGCCCGGTCGAGCGGGTGATCAGCAGCCCGCTGCTGCGCGCCCGCCAGACGGCGGCCGCCTTCGGCCGGCCGCTGGAGGTCGACGAACGCTGGACCGAGCTCGACTACGGCATCTACGACGAGCGCCCGCTCGGCGAGGTGCCGCGAGAGCTGTGGGACAACTGGCGGGGCGACGCCGAGTTCACGCCGCCCGAGGGTGAATCACTGGCGAGCGTCGGGCGCCGCGTGCGGGCAGCGTGCGACGACCTGGCGCCGGCCGCGGCGGAGACCGACGTCGTCGTCGTGACCCACGTGTCGCCCATCAAGGCGGCGGTGGCGTGGACCCTCGATGTCGGCGACGGCGTGGCCTGGCGCACGTTCGTCGCAGTGGCGTCGATCACGCGCATCGGCATTACCGACAGGGGTCCCATTCTGCGCTCGTTCAACGAGGTGGCCCATTTGGGCCAGCCCTCGTAGTCCGATCGACCCGTTTCGGTCAATGGCCCTCGTGCCCCTGCCGAAGCAGTGGTGGAACGACAAAGTGTCGGCGCAGTCGGAGCGTTGCGATGACCCCGCAGGATCGCGTACAGCTGAAGCAGCTCGAAGGCCACCGGGTGAGCGTGTCCCTGGCCGACGGGTCGCGCATCGACGACTGCGAGCTGGTGGCGGTGAGCCGTGGCCGGCGCGGGCACCTCTGGGTGCACGCCAACGGCGGCGACGCCTTCCTACCGCTGGCGCAGGTCGCTGACGTCTGGGAAGTGCATGGAGGTCATGGACGTGTCTGACGTGGCACCGCCGGCGCTCACCGTCGACCGAGCCGTCGAGCTCGTCACCGCCTACCTGGGAGCGTGGACCGAGCGCAGGTCGCCCGTCCGCCGCCGCCTGTTGCACCACTGCTGGAGCGAGACCGGCACGTTCAGCTCCTGGACGATGAACGTGCAGGGCTTCGATGCCATGGATGCCCACATCGGCGCCTCCCTCCGTCAGCAGCCCCGCCGCTGCCGCCGGATGCGGACGTGCGAGGTGCACGTGCGCAACGGCAAGCTCAGCTTCACCTGGGTCTTGGTTGACGAGGACGACGACGTCCTGCTCGAAGGCAGTGAGTTCGCCGAGGTCGGTGAGGACGGCCGCTTCGAACGGGTCACCAGCTTCGCGGGCCGCCCCCAGACCGAGGCCGAGGCGACGCCGGCGCCGAACGCTTAGGCGAAGAGCTGGGCCACCTCGGTGGCCAGTTCCTGCGTCGTCCGAGCCCCGCCCTTCTGCACCATGGCGGTGGCGCCCAGCTCCATCGCCTCCGAGGAGGACGGGTGGGCGGCGGCGACGGAGAGGACCACGATCTTGGTCTCGGGCGACGAGGTTCTGATCTGGGGGATGGCGTGGAGCCCGTCGAGGACGGGCATCACGAGGTCGAGGAAGATGGCGTCGGGCTTGTGCTCGGACACCAGGCGCACCGCTTCCTCCCCGTTGGAGGCCTCTCCGACCACGTCGAATCGACCGTCCCACTCGAGGGCCATCCGCAGCATGTCGCGGACATCGTCCGAGTCGTCGGCGAGCACGACTCGTATAGGCATGCCGCCAGCATGCCAGGGACCCGACTGACGACTGAAACTGGCTCAGGTCGCGGAGCGTGGTCGCCGTATGAACGCCATGATTCCGGCCCCGCCCAGGAAGGCGCCGATACCCAAGGTGACAAGAGCGACGGTCGAGACGCCGGTGCCGGGACCCGAAGTCCCGGCATAGGACGCGGGCTCGGTGGCCACCTTTCTGGTCGGGTCGTCGGTGTTCTGGCCGACGACGACCAGAACCCCCCGCATCTTGGCCGGGTGGATGTTGCACCGATAGCTGTAGCTCCCGGGCTTGTCAGGGGCCGTCAGCTCGGCTTGCGCGCCGGGCGCCACCACCTTGGTGTCGAGGGCCACGTCGTCGAAGCTCGCCGTGTGCTGGGCCGCGCCCTTGTTCTTCCAGGTGACCTTGCCGCCCGGCGCCACCGAGGCCTGTGGGGGTTTGAAGGCGAAGTCGACCATGTCGACCGACGCCGCCGTGGGCGCGGCGGATGGTGGGGCGGGTCCCTCCCTCGCCGTGCCCGTGACCGTGAGCGTCCCCTTCATCACCGCCGGGTGGATCTCACAGTGGAACGTGTACGTGCCTGGCTTGGACAGGGTGAACGTGGCGTTGGTGCCCGCGAACCGGCCTCCCTCGGCGCCGGGCGCGACGACGCCGGTGTCGAAGGAGCCGTCGTCGGCCGTCAGCGTGTGCGGCTTCCCCCCGACGTTGGCGAACAGGACCGTTGACCCGGCCTCCGCCGTCAGGTTGTTGGGCAGGAAGCGCAGCGATTCCCCTTCGCGCGCCGGGTCGAGCGCCTCGACGCGGTTGGTCGGCGCCGGTTGGGGACCGGGGTTGACGACGATGACGCCGTTCATCTTCGAGGGGTTGATCCGGCAGAAGTAGTGGTACGTGCCCGGCACCGTGAAGGAGATGGAGGAAGTCGTTCCGGGAGCCAGCAGGTTGTCGAACGTTCCGCCCCGATCGGTCACCGTGTGGGGCCGGTCGGCGGTGTTGGTCCACGTGATCGTGGTGCCGCTGGCAACCGTCATTGTCGTGGGCGTGAACTCGAAGTTGACGATCGTGTTCGACGCCGGCGCACTCTGCGCCGCCGCCACACCCATCGGGGCCGCTGCTGCCAGGCACAGCAGCACGCCCGCCGCCGCCCTACTTGGCCGCCACATAGTCCGCAACGCTCGTCGCCCAGATGGCCGCGAAGGTCAGGAAGAGCAGTGAGCCGATCAGGGGCAGGACGCTGTCGCCCTGCCGCAGCACCTTGATGAGCAGGAACTTCACGGCGAGGACCGTGAAGGCGAGGATCCCGAACAGCGAGTGAAGGGCGACCCGCGTGGGCGAGAGGGGTCCCGCCGGTCCGACGATGCAGGTGAGGGCCACGAGGACCCCCAGGGTGAGGGCCAGGCGTCCGCTGACGCGGTGGACGCGGACGGCAGTGCCGGGGCTCATTGCAATGAGGGCCGGCCCACCCCAGAAGCGGGCCGCCATCGCCACCTGCAGCCCGGCCAGGGCGAACACAATGCTCGTGAGCACGACCTTCCAGAGCAGAAGGTGACCGCCGGTGATGTCGTTGAGGAAGTTGATCATGGGCGGCTCCCCTCCCGCGTCATCCGGCCAGCACGACCTTTGCGTCCATGCCGGGATGGATCGTGCAGCGATACTCGAAGGGCTGCTGCACGACGAGTCGGAACGTCTTGCCCGGGGCGATCGTCCCCGAGTCGATCTTGGGGTCGTCCGCCGTCACGTTGTGAGGCGCCACGTCCTTGTTGTCGAACACGATCTCGCTGCCTTTGGCGGCGGTGAGGGTCTTGGGGTTGAAGGCGATCTGTGCCATCACGACCGTGTTGGCCGCCGCGGGCGGCGACGACCCCTGGTTCTGGCGGTACAGGATGGTGATGACCGCGGCCGCGGCGAGACCCCCAAAGAGCAGGACGGCGAGGACGCCACCCAGGCTCGCCCGCTTCTCGACAGCCGCCTCATGGCGATCTGCGGTCGCCACCGCGGCAGACCATAGCCCCCGGGGTTGCGCCCGTGCCCGGGGGATCCACCACCTGGGTGAGCATGCGTGGCACCGTGGCGATGGCTCGCCCATCGGGCCGCCGAAAACCCGTTCAACCGATGAAGGGCCTCCGCCGACGGAGGCCCTTTGTCGTGGGGGACGGGCGCGGCGCCTCAGGTATCGAGCCCGGCCATGGCCCGGAACTCGGCGGTGCTGTTGACGTGGGGGAAGGGCTCGTCGGGGATGTCGACGCCGAGGGCCGTACACAGCGGCGCCCAGCCGTCGCCGGGGTGCCACTCGAGCAGACGGTCGGGGGGCGCCGTGGCCCGCACGTCGGCGTTGTGGCGGTCGTAGGCGGCGATGGCTCCGGCCTCGTCGAGAGTGTCGCCCGCGAACCTCCGGAACAGCGCCTTGATCATGGCGGTCCACTCAGGCGGCATCTTGGCGTCGGCCGATCGAAACACCTCGAAGATGGTGCTGTCACAGCTGCGCCACCAGCCGGCGCTGTCCCGCGTCGAGAGCAGGATGAGGGCGTCGGGGTAGGCCTCGCTCTGCTCGCGCCAGAAGGCCGCGGCCGGCCAGTCGACCGCGGCGCCGTACCCAGCGAAGAGTTCGTCCCAATCGTCTGGCATGTTGCCAATGGCCGCCTGGTGCCACATCGCGACGTGGTCGGGCTTCGCGAACACCTCGATCATGTGGTAGCAGGGCTCACCCAGGAGGCGCTCGAGGGCGAGCTTCAGCGAGTGCGTCCCCGTCCGGCCCAAGCCGGCACCGACGACCTTGAGCGGCATTGTCAACCCCCGTTTAGTGGCGCTCGCCAGGTTTCGTGGGTATACCACTCATCTATGGGGGAAGCAGTTGTGGGCGACGACGTAGCTGTAAACGACAAGGTGCGCGTCGCGAGAGCGGTGATGGACGGTTTCGCGGTGCGTGATCGCGAGCGGCTCGTCTCGCTGTTCACGCCCGACGTCGAGTTCCGAACCCGGGTCGACGTCACCGGCGAGACCGAGTTCCAGGGCCACGACGGGGCGCGGTCCTGGCTGGCCAGTGTCGACGACAAGTACGACCGGTTCGAGATTGCCGATGCCGAGTACCGCGCCGGGGACGGCGACGCCGTGTTCGTCTCCTGCCGTTTGCGCCTTCGGTATGCAGGCGACCGGTACGGCATGTCGCGCGTGGCCTACTGGGTGATCCGGGTCGACGAGTCGCAGGGTCGTGTCCGTGCCTTCACATCGTTCCGGGACCGAAGCGAGGCCCTCGCCGCGGCCGGCGTCAGCGGCTGAACTGCCTCAGGTTCGCGGGCGCTTCAGCAGGGCGAAGAACTCTTCGGGCCGGGCAGGGTTGGGCGCGAACCCCACCGCCTCCCACCCGATCTCGCCCATCATGTTGAGCGGGCGCAGGCCGGGGTCGTCCTCGGGCGGCTCGTCGTCGCCGCGCTTCAGCAGGCCCAGGATGTTCGGGTGCACCGGCACCAGCGCGTACTCCCACTTCGCCTTGGGTTTGGTTGTCCTCGTGCGCTTGGTGGTCGCCATGGGCGCCATGGTGCCAGAGCGGCCGAGCCCTTGGCGCCGGCGCGGGTAGCGCTGGCGGCTGCGTAGTCTGAGCGGTCCGAGGAAATCGCCTCATCGACGAGGAGTGACGACATGAGCTTGCAGATCGGCGACACGGCGCCTGACTTCGAGGCCCAGACCACCGAGGGACCCATCAAGTTCCACGAGTGGATCGGCGACTCCTGGGCCGTGCTGTTCTCTCATCCGAAGGACTTCACGCCCATCTGCACGACTGAGCTCGGGTACATGGCCAAGCTCAAGCCCGAGTTCGACCGTCGGGGCGTGAAGATCATTGGTCTGTCCGTCGACCCCATCGACAACCACGAGAAGTGGCTGGACGACATCGAGGAGACCCAAGGGGCGCGCCCTAACTATCCGATCATCGGCGACGCCGACTTCAACGTTGCGAAGCTGTACGGGATGCTCCCGGCCAGCACGTCGGGCGATCCCACCAAGCGCACGCCGGCCGACAACCAGACGGTACGCAACGTGTTCGTCATCGGACCGGACAAGAAGATCAAGCTGATCCTCGTGTACCCGATGACCACGGGTCGCAACTTCGACGAGGTTCTGCGCGTGATCGACTCGCTGCAGCTCACCGCCAACCACCGTGTGGCCACGCCGGTGAACTGGAAGAACGGCGAGGACGTCATCATCGCCGGCTCGGTGTCCAACGACGAGGCCAAGCAGATCTACGGCGACTGGAAGGAACCGAAGCCGTACATCCGCATCGTTCCCCAGCCCAAGTAGGGGCGCGCGGCCGGCGTCGACTCAGACGCTGGTCGGGTCCGGAACCCGATGGCTGTGCGCGAGTGCTTCGCTCACGTGTTCGTACCAGGGTCGAGGGACCCGGCGGAGAGAGTCCCGTCGATGACGCGTTGGGCGACGTCGGCGAGTCGAATGTTGTGACTGCGGGCGTAGGTCCGCAGGCGAGCGAACGACTGCTCCATGTCGAGGTTCGCCTGCTCAGCGAGCACGCCTTTGGCCTGCTCGATGACGATGCGGGTGTTGAGGGCCTGGCTGAGCTGCTCGTTGAGGACCCTGGCGTCGGCTGCGGCGCGCTGTTGCAGGATGGCGATCGTGGCGATGTCGGCGAGGGCTTGCCCAGCGTGGACATCGGCTTCGTCCAGGCCGCCTTCGGCCTCCCGGAACAGGTTGAGGGCGCCGATGGTCTGGCGGCGAAGCCGCATAGGCAAGGCGTGCACCGATCGGAACCCTGCCTCCAGGGCGTGGGGCGCAAAGCGCGGCCAGCGGCCGTCGACGGTGGCCAGGTTTTCGTTCAGGACTGGTTCGCCGGTGTGGTAGCAGTCCGGGCACGGGCCTTCCTCGGCCTGCAGCTCGAAGAGCTCCAGGACGCGCATGGCGTCGCTCGACGAGGCGACGACCTGGAGCTCTCCGCCGCCCGGTCGGGCGACCATCAACCCGGCCGCCGAGACGTCGAGCACCTCGACGCAGCGATCGGCGAGGCGGGTCAGCAGCTCCACCACGTCGAAGTCGTCGACGAGCGTGTCGGCGAGCTCGACCATTGTCTCGACTAACAGAGCTTCTCTCGGCATCGGAGGCTCCTTTCAAACACGACAGCGCCCCTTCATGTTATGAGCGCCCGCAATTGGTCTCGTGCACGTTGCTCACGCCCCCAGGTCCCGGTCCTCGTGGCCGTCGAAGCGCAGTTTGCGGCTCACGACGTCCTCGGCAACCTGGCTGAGTGGGCGGTCGTTGGCGAAAGCGTATGCCCGGAGCCGGATGAGGGCCACACCGACGGTGACGTGGAGCTGGGCGGCGACCATCCCAGAGGCCTGGTGGACGACGTAACGGAAGTCGCCTCCCGCCTCCAGCTCAGCCGCCAGCTCGCCCGGCGGCGCGCCCGCCTGCATCGCCAGCACGGCCTGGGCCGCGACCCCAGCCATGACGAGCGCGTCAGCGTGTTGATCCTCGCCGAGCGGGCCTGAGCGGTCGCGGTAGAGGTTGAGCGCGCCGAGGCGCACGGTTCCCACCTGCAACGGGAAGCCGAAGACGGCCCGGACACCGGCTTCCAGCACCGGAGCCGTGAAGGCGGGCCAGCGGGACTCGCTCGGATTGGCCAGATCGGGTTCGAGCACGGGGCGCTTCTGGTTGTAGGCGTCCACGCACGGCCCCTCGCCCAGTGAATACTGGAGCTCCTCGATCAGGGCGCTCACGTCGTTGGTGGTGCAGACCGAGCCACTGGGCAGGTCCCCCGACATGAGCATGATTCCGGCGCCGCTCATCTCGGTGACTCTGGCCCCGACCTCGCACAGCGTCCCCGTCGCGCGATCGAGTTCGGAGAGGATCCGAAGGCGCCGGTCAACCGCCATTGCGCGCGCCGCCTACGAGGTGTCTCGAGGACGCCGACGAAACGGACACGTTTCCACCCCCGGTGGATGAGGCGTCTGCGCGGTACCGGGGTCTGGAGCCCGCTCCCAGAGCCGGACAAGCCGGCTCAACACGGCTGGGCTGTCGTGTCGTGTTCGTTCTGACGGTACACCCCGTGCGCCCAGGCCCGCGTGGGCGTATTGTGTAGATGCCCGCCACCCGATTGAACCGCCTGGACCCCGCGGTTGACGAAGGGGTCCCAGGCGTTAAAGAGCAGCGCCCGGGACGGCGGGCCTCTTCACCAATCAAGAGTGCCGCTCGAGACCCCGGCCTCGCTCCTGACCAGGCACCGCCAGGAGGCGCGCCCGGGTGCTGTCCGAGCAGGCGAGGGTACGGGTTCAGCGTCCTGTCGAGGATGCCGCTGGTTCGTCGTGTGGGCCCTGCCAGCCGAAGCCCCTCGTCGAGAAGGTGCTCACCGCGGTCATCGTGTTTGGACCGCTCGCCGCCCTTGTCGTGGCCGCCAGGGTCCTCTGGAACGACGGCATTGCCCTGCACGATGTCGTTGTGGCGACCGCCTTCTACGTCGTCGCGGGGTACGGCATCACCGTCGGTTACCACCGGCTGTTCACCCACCGGAGCTTCCGTGCCGTGCGCCCCCTCCGGATCGCGCTCGCGGTCGCAGGGTCGCTCGCGGTCGAGGGTGGGGTCATCGCATGGGTCAGTACTCACCGTCGTCATCACGCCTTCGCCGACAGGCCCGGCGACCCGCACTCACCCGCGCTCGCAGGGGAGGGCCGCTGGGCGGCGGCCGCGGGGTTGTGGCATGCGCACCTCGGGTGGCTCTTCGACGACGGCTTTCCGGAATCGGGGTTCTCGCGCGACGTGCAACGTGACCCCGACATGCGGAGGATCGACCGCCTCTTCCCGATCTTCGCCGTGCTGTCGCTCGTGTTGCCGTTCGGCATCGGATGGGCCGTGACGGGCACGCTCGGCGGCGCGCTCCTCATGTTCCTGTGGGCGGGCGTGGTGCGCGTCTGTCTCCTGCATCATGTGACCTGGAGCATCAACTCGATCTGCCACACCTTCGGACGCCGCCCCTGGGATACCCGCGATCGCAGCACGAACGTGGCTCTGCTGGCGCCCCTCTCCTTCGGCGAGTCCTGGCACAACGCCCACCACGACGACCCTCGCGCCGCCCGGTTCGGGGTCGGGCGTTGGCAGGTCGACACCGGCGCCGCGTTCATCAGGGCGGTCGAGCTGGTTGGTTGGGCCTCGGACGTGCAATGGCGACCCGGCCGGACGGTCGGTGGGGGTTGTCAGAGAGTGCTGCACTCCCCGTAGCGGCTGCCCGCGGTGTTGTTGGCGACGCCCTCGTTGGTGGCGGGCGGGACGTTGCTGCTGCAGATCAGGTAGCCACCGACGACGTTGTGCGACGCTTCCACCCGCATCGGATCCCGTCGATGACGGGTGATGGAAACACTGTCAGGTGAGTGGCGAGCCGGCCTGTAGGCGGGGAACAGTCGAAGGGGCTTCCGCGAGCCTCTGACCAGGGCTTTTGTCCTTCGCGAGAGTTAGCAGTCCTCAGCCGGTCCTCAGTTCGACGGCCAACAGCGGCTGTTCGCGGTCCGTTGCGGTCAACGGGGGCAAGCACTCCGTTCGAGGTTCGCGGCCCCGTACACTGGAGCGGTGTCCACCGTCGAACGCCCTGAGCAGCCTTCGATTCGCGTCTGTCCCCCCGACGAGGCGCTCAAGCGTGCTCAGCCGCTCCCCCCGCGTGAAAGCCTCGTTGTCACCGACGTACCCGATGACGAGTGGGCTGCGTTTCAGGAGGCGCTGACCGAGGCATGACCGACGCCCGACCCGTGGGCGTCGTCCTCGACACCATGGTCATCAGTTGGCTCTTGGATGACCGACCCAATGTGCTCGCCGATCAGTATCGGGTCCTGATAGGCACCCGGCCGGTCTTCCTTGCATTCCAGACCGTGATGGAGCTGCGCTTCGGGATGCTCCGAGCGAGGTGGGGAGAACTCCGCCGGCGACGCCTCGAGCGCCGCATCGCCGAACTCACCGTCGTCCAGCCCGATGACGAGATGATCACTGCATGCGCCGAGCTTCGGCAGCGCTGTGAAGACGTCGGTCACGCCCTCGGCAGCAAGCTCGACGCCCGCAGGGCTGAGAAAGGCTGCGTCGGGCCCTCGCGGTCGGCTGGCTGGCCCTAGACGAGGCGTAACTTATTTG
>DASZJL010000198.1:0-7575 GCA_035948135.1 Acidimicrobiales bacterium
GATCTGGAAGTGCCCGATGAACGGCGTCGCCCGCGCCAAGAGCGGGACGGCGTCGGCCACGGTGGCATCCCGCTCCACCTCGGCCTGCCGGGTCATGGCGCCGATGCGCACCGTGCCGTTGCGACGCTCGATGCCTTGCAGGTCCGGCACGCGATTGAGGTCGACCACGTGCTCGAAGCGCGCCAGACGCAGGGCCATGATCGGCACGAGGCTCTGGCCCCCCGCCAGCGCTTTGGCCTCGTCGCCGAAATCACGGAGGAGAGCCGCCGCGTCGGCCACGGTGTCGGGCGCGTGGTACTCGAACGGAGCCGGCTTCACTTCTTCTTCCGCTTGCTCCGCCGGCGAAGCAGCCAGTAGCTGAGAAAGACAACCGCGATGATCGGCGCGGCCCGCTTGGCAACGGGCGCGCCCGCCGTGGCGACGAGGTCCACAGGCTCGGCCCCCGACGCCGGAGTCGGAGCGGCCTCCCTCGACGCGGGGATCGACGGCTCCAGTGACGCCGCCAGGTCCTTCTCCAGGCAGTCGACGAACTGGCCCATCAACCTGGTGCTGACGTCTGCCAACACGCCGCGGCCGAACTGCGCGACCTTGCCCGAGATCGTCAGGTCGGTGACCACACTGACCGCCGAGCCGTCGCCGTCGCCGGTGATGGTGGCCGTGATCGTCGCCGACGCGTTGCCCTGGCCCTTGGCCTCTCGGCCCTCAGCCCGGAGCACCGCCTTGTGTCCCGCGTCGTCGCGCTCGAGGAAGCGGACCGTCCCCTTGTACTGCGCCGTCATGGGGCCGACCTTGACCTTCACCGTGCCGCGGTACTCGTCGCCCTCGGCCCCTTCGAGCGTGGCGCCCGGCATGCACGGAGCGATGCGCTCGATGTCCGTCAGCACCGCCCACGCCTCGTCCACCGCCAGCGGGACCCGGAACTCGTTGGTCAGATCCATTCGGGAAATAACATACTCATCGAATGAGAATGAGCTTGCCAAGCTCGGTCGACGAGGTGCAGCAGGCGCTGGCCGAGCACGGGTACCTGGCCGACGAGGGCCTGGCCACCGCCGTCTTCCTGGCCCTGCGCCTGCAGCGGCCGCTGCTGCTGGAGGGCGAGGCCGGCGTGGGCAAGACCGAGGTCGGCAAGGTGCTCTCGCGGTGGACGGGCGGGGACCTGTTGCGCCTCCAGTGTTACGAGGGCATCGACGCCGCCCAGGCCGTCTACGAGTGGGACTACTCCCGCCAGCTGCTCCACATCCGCGCCGCCGAGACGCGCGGCGAGGACGTCGAGGACGAGCTGTTCTCGGAGCGCTTCCTCGTCCGGCGTCCGCTCTTGCAGGCGATCGCCCAGGCCTCCGGGCCGCCGCCGGTGTTGCTCATCGACGAGGTCGATCGGGCCGACGACGAGTTCGAGGCCTTCCTCCTGGAGATCCTCTCGGACTATTCGGTGACCGTTCCCGAGCTCGGCACCTTCCACGCCCAGGTCCCTCCCGTCGTCGTCATCACGTCCAACCGCACCCGAGACGTGCACGACGCCCTGAAGCGCCGTTGCCTCTACCACTGGGTGGACCATCCCGACTTCGATCGCGAGGTGGCGATCGTGCGCCTCCGTGCGCCGGAAGCCAGCGAGACTCTGGCTCGTCAGGCGGCGTCCGCGGTGGCCCGGCTGCGGGAGCTCGACCTGTTCAAGCCGCCCGGCGTGGCCGAGACCATCGACTGGGCGCAGGCGCTGGCCACCTTGGGCCGCACCGAGCTCGACGAGGCCACGGCACAGGCCACGCTGGGAACGGTGGTCAAATACCGCGAGGACCAGCAGCGGGTGCTGGCCGCCGGTCTGGAGGACCTTGTCGCCGAGGCGGTGGCCCGTGAAGGGTGACGCGCCGGCCGACACCGCGGTCCGTTTTGCACGCGCCCTGCGGGCGGCGGGGCTCGACGTGCCGGTCGGCTCGGTGACCGCGTACGTGGATGCGCTGGGAGCGCTGGGCGTCGATCGCCGCCAGTCCGCCTACTGGGCGGGGCGGGCCACGCTCGTGCGCCGGCCCGAGGACATCCCCCTCTACGACGAGGTCTTCGTCTCGTTCTGGCTGGGGCTCGATCCTGAGGGTGCACCGGTCGACGAAGAGCGCACGCTCGCATTCGACGTCGACGTTCCTGACGACCACGAGGAGGATGGCGACGCTCTCGTCGCGCCCGAGGAGACGGTGGCCGTGCGCTACAGCGCGCGGGAGACGCTGCGCCACAAGGACTTCGCCGCCTACTCGCGCGCCGAATTCGCCGAGGCGCGCAAGCTGATGGCCGACCTTCGTCTCGTGGCCGCCGCTCGCCGCTCCCGCCGCCTGCGACGGTCGGCCCGCGACGGGCGCCGCCCCGACGTGCGAGGGACCGTGCGGGCCGCCCTACGCACCGGTGCCGAACCCGTGCGCCGCCGGTCGCTCGAGCCCGCCCGGCGTCCGCGACGCGTCGTCCTGTTGTGTGACGTGAGCGGCTCGATGGAGCCCTACACGCGCGCTCTCCTGCGCTTTCTGCACGTCGCGGTAGCTGGACGCGGACGCGTCGAGGCGTTCGTGTTCGCCACCCGACTGACGCGGATCACCCGCCACCTCTCCTGGCGCGACCCCGACGCGGCCCTGGCGAAGGCGGGGGTTGCGGTCGCCGACTGGTCGGGGGGGACGCGGCTCGGAACGGTCCTCGGCGAGTTCAACTCGTCGTGGGGAGACCTGGCGCGCCGCGCAATCGTCGTGGTGCTCTCCGACGGCTGGGACCGCGGCGATCCCGACGTGCTCACCGCGGAGCTCGAGCGCCTCCGTCGCCACGCCCACCGCGTCGTATGGGTGAACCCTCTCAAGGGCAGCCCGGGCTACGCGCCGCTCGCGCGCGGCATGGCCGCCGCCCTGCCGTTTGTCGACGACTTCGTGGAAGGCCATTCGCTGGCCGCCATGGAGCAGCTGGTCGAAGTGATTGGTCGGTCATGAGGGAGGTGCTCGACGACATCGAGCGCTGGCGCTCGGCCGGCAAGCGGGTGGCGCTGGCGCGCGTCGTCGGCGTCGACGGCTCCGGACCGCGACTGCCGGGCGCGGCGATGGCCGTGAGCGAGGAGGGCGAGGTGGCCGGCTCGGTGTCGGGCGGCTGCGTCGAAGGCGCGGTGCTCACCGAGGCCCTGAGCGTCCTCGAGGCTGATGCACCGAAGTTTGTGACCTACGGCATCGCCGACGAGGACGCCTTCGCGGTGGGGCTCACGTGCGGGGGCACGATCCACGTGTTCGTGCAGCCGCTCGACCTCTCGCTGCATGAGGCGCTGCGTGGCGCTATCCGAGCCGACGAACCTGTGGCGTTGGCGACGATGGTCGAGGGTCCGAAGATCGGCGCCAACGTTTTGGTGCGGCCGGGTGTCACCGCCATGGGCAGCCTCGGCGATGCTGATCTGGATCGCGTCGTTGCCCGCGACGCGCTGGCCGAGTTGTCCGCCGGCATCAGCACCATGCGCCACTACGGGTTCCAGGGCGAGGCGCGCCGCCAGGACGTCGCGGTGTTCATCGAGTCATTCGCCGCACCGCCGCAGATGATCGTGTTCGGCGCCGTCGATTTCACGGCCGCCCTCGTCAAGGCGGCCAAGGTCCTGGGCTACCGGGTCACGGTGTGCGACGCCCGGGCCGTCTTCGCCACCCACCAGCGCTTCCCGCAGGCCGACGAGGTCGTGGTCGACTGGCCCGACCGCTACCTGGCCAAGGTCGGCGCCCAGCTGGGCCCGCGGGACGCGGTCTGCGTCCTCACCCACGACCACAAGTTCGACGTCCCCGCCATCCTCGCCGCCCTCGACACCGACGTCGGCTACCTCGGCGCCATGGGGTCGCGCCGCACCAACGCCGAACGAATGGCGCGTCTTCGGGAGACGGAGGTGGATGAGTCTCGGTTGGCGCGCGTCATGGCGCCCATCGGCATCGACATCGGCGCTCGCACCCCGGAGGAGACCGCCATCTCCATCTGCGCCGAGATCATCGCCTCGCGCACCGGCCGCCCGGCCCCGTCGCTGCGGGCCAGCGACGGGCCCATCCACCCGCGGTGAGCGACTGGCGACGAGCGCAGCTCGACGGCAGCCGCTCGGGGATGGGGCGCCGCCGCCAGGCGGCACGATTACCGGCCGAAGGCCGATGAGAACCGCCGCGCTCGTGCTCGCCGCGGGGGGCGGGAGTCGCTTCGCCGACGGCCCCAAGCTGCTGGCGCCGTTCCGGGGCCGCGCCCTCGTCACCTGGGCAGCGGAAGCGGCAGAGGCCGCCGCCCTCGACGAGACGATCGTTGTGGTCGGCGAGACCCTGCTGACCGATGTCCTTCCGGGACCGGTGACTGTGGTGCCCAACCCCGACTGGGAGTCGGGCATCGCCACATCGCTCTGGGCCGGCCTGGAGGCGGCCGCCAGCTTCGACGCCGTCGTCGTCGGGCTGGCGGACCAGCCCCTCATTCCCGCATCGGCGTGGCGCGCGGTGGCGGCCAGCACGTCTCCGATCGCGGTGGCCACCTACAACGGACGGCGGCGGAACCCTGTGCGCCTGGCCCGCACAGTGTGGCCACTGCTCCCGAGGACCGGCGACGAAGGCGCGCGGGCGGTCATGCGCGACCACCCCGACCTGGTAGCCGAGGTGCCGTGCATCGGCGAACCCGACGACATCGACACCGTCGGCGACCTGCGGGCCCTCTCGTAAGTTCCACGCTCTCCACAGGGTTAGCGTTGCGGCGTGGAGCATCCCCGGCGGTCGGTTGTTGTCTCCTTCATCGGCTGCTGCGTAGAGACCGGTTTCGGCCTGGCGCCTGGCACCTCCTATGTAGAGGTGGTCCGCAAGGATCTCCAAGCCCGCATCGGTGACGTCGACCTGCAATTCCAGATCCTGACCCCAGCTGACTGGTCACTCCTCGAGACAACGGTCGACGAGTGCATCGACGCCGCCAGCGACATCGTGGTGATCGCCACCTCGAGCACTCCCCTGAGGGCTCCCCGCCGCCACCATCGCCTGCATGCCACCAGCCGTGAGAGCTTCATCCGGGCCCGGCGAGTGGTTCGGACGATCGAGGCTCGCTTGGCCAGTGACGTAGTCCTCCTGCGGGCGTTCTCGGGGATCAGGAACGTCAACCGCCTGTTATGGGTCAAGGGGCCGCCGATGACGGTCCCCGATTACATCGACATCTTGGCCTTGGCGGTCGCCCGCCTGCGTGAGGCCCATTGCCGAGTAATCGTCCGCGGCCCCAGCGGATTGGAAACCCTGAGAGAAAGGACGGACGGGCTCGGACTGACCGATGGGGTCGGGCAACTGTGCGAACGCTTGAAGCTGCCGTATGTCCTCGGCGAGATGCCGCCGAGCGAGAAGCAACTTCAGCTGGAGAAGCAACTTCAGCTGGAAGCAAATTTGGTTGGACAACCAGCCTCAGCTGATGGTCCAAGGCGCCTTCAGCTGATGGCGCAAGGCGGGGGCGCGAGGCTCAACGAAAGAGACCACGAGGTCCTCGCCGGTGAGCTGGGTTCACTCCTCGAAAGAGAAGTCCTCGCCGCTGTCAGCCAACCCCGGGCGGTCATCGCTTTGCCGAGACGCCGACGGTCCCAGGTTCTCGCCTAGGCCGGCGCCATCACCCACCCGTTGCATTGGACCGCCGGATCACCCCGAAGGCGACCCGATGTAGAGCCGACGACCTAGGCGAGCGCGTACGTGGGAAGTGTCAGCGGCAAGTCGAGCGAGCTCAACAGGCCGGGCTTGGCGTCGACGACGTATGGAATGGCGTTGACGACGCGCATGGCGGTCGCCGTCATGGCGTGGCTCCCGCCGCCGAGCGTCAGCGTGCAGTTGATATCGGGGTCTCCCTCGATACTGACGCCGTAGCTCGTGTCCTCCTCCGACGACGGCCACTGCGGAGCCACATCGGGCGCCATGCGGATCATGTGCTCCACGACGATGGCCTCACGGCCGGCGACGATGCCGGTGGCGCGGGTCCGCACGGCGCCGCACGTTCCCGCCTCGACGGTCCCGAAGGCGACTTCGATGCTGCGGTGCGTCACCTCACGGTCGAGGGCGCCGCGGATCTCGTCCACCTCTACGCCGAGTCCGGCCGCGATGAGAAGGATCGGCGCCCGCCAGCTCGTCTCGATGGCGCCGGGGCGGGCCAGCATGGGCTCGAAGTCGAGCGGCCGCCCGAACCCCATGCCGTCCATCATCACCGACGCCACCGGGTAGTGATCGTTGAGCGCCACCTCGTAGGCCCGCACCGTTCGGATCGAGCTCGAGAGCGTGGACAGCACCAGCGCCAACTGGTCGGACGCGAACCCGGGGAAGATGCCCGACGCATAGAACGAGGCCTGGCCTTCAGCGGCCGCGGCCGCCAGCTGGTCCCGCCACAGGGCCTCGAACACCGCTGGGTAGACGAGCCGCGTCGACGTCGTCGTCACCACGTTGATCCCGGCGGCCAGCAGACGCTCGTAGTCCGGCACCGCGGCCGCATCGCGCTCGGGACCGCTGGCCGAGTACACGACACAGTCCGGTCGCAGGGCGATCAGGGCATCGGCGTCGCCGGTGGCCTCAACTCCGATGGGGTCGCCGCCGGCCAGCTCACCGGCGTCGCGCCCGACCTTCTCCGGCGAGTGCACCCACACCCCGACGAGCTCGAGATCCGGTCGCCGGTGGATCGCCCGAATGGCGATCGACCCCACGCCACCGGTCGCCCATACGACGACCCGTCGCGGCGTGGCGTCCATCGGAACAAAGAGTAGGTCCATCGGTGAGTAGGGTGATCCGATGGGCGTGAGCGTCGACCTCGCCGGACGGCGGGTGCTCGTCACCGGCGCGTCGAGTGGTCTCGGGACCGAGGTGTGCCGCTCGGTCGTCGCCTGCGGTGGCTCGGTGGCGATGCTCGCCCGGCGCAAGGATCGGCTCGACGAGCTGCACGGCGAGTTGGGCGAGCGAGCGGTCGGCATCTCCTGTGACGTCACCGACATGGACGCGCTCGAAGCTGCGGTCGGGGAAGCGGCCCGGTCGCTCGGCGGTCTCGACGGCGTCGTCGCCGTCGCCGGCAAGAGCATGGTCGGCTCCATCGAGTCGGGGACGCCGCAGGTGTGGCGCGAGCTGTTCGATCTCAACCTCCTGGCCCCGCTCGCAACCGTGCGCTACGCGGTCGGCCATTTCTCCGGCACCGGCCGCCGCGACATCGTGTTCATCGGCTCGACCGGAGCGGTCACGCCGATGCCGGGAACGGGGATCTACGCGGCGTCGAAGCGCGGCCTGCAAGCGGCCTTCGACTCCCTCCGCCTCGAGGTGGCAGCCGCCGGCATCAGCACCGGTCTGGTGATGCCCGGGTTCTTCGAGACCGAGGGCCTCACCCTGGAGGGAACGACGATCGACGGCGACATCCCCCAGAACGACATCCCGATGCTCGTCGAGGGCGCCGGTCCCGCAGCACCCGGCGCCATCGGCGACACGGTCGCGTTCATGCTCGGCCTCCCCGAAGGTGTCGCCATCAATGAGGTCGTCGTCCGTCCGACCGGCCAGCTGGCTCCCTAACCGTTCTGGCGGAACGTCAGGGTTTCGGGCTGCAGCGGCCGCCGTTTGCCGGCGGGCT
>DASZJL010000199.1:0-3312 GCA_035948135.1 Acidimicrobiales bacterium
CCCAGCAGGTCCACGGTGATCCCCTCGCCCCGCGCCCAGTCGAGCGCCGCCTCGACCTGGGCCGCCTCACCTTCCACCTCGAACACGATCCAGCCCCGGTGCTCTTCGACGTCGGCACGCCGTATGTTCGGCTCCACGTCGAAGCGGCGGACCATCGTGGCGAGCACCGGGCGGCGCACGTCCGACTCGGGGAACGTGAGCTTGACCCTGACCGAGACCGTGCTCACGGCGCCGACCCCTCCGCGTAGAGCACCCGGTTGAGGCTGCCGGAACGGAAGCCCTCGAGGTCGAGCGCCACGAAGGTGAAGCCGGCCCGGCGCACCGCGTCGACAACCTCGTCCCGCCGCGCCAGCACCTCGTAGAGCTCGTCGTCGTCCACCTCGATCCGGGCCGCCTCGCCATGGTGGCGGACCCGGAGCTGCCCGAACCCGAGACGACGTAGCGCGGCCTCGGCGGACTCGACTGCGGCCAGCCGTCTGAGCGTCACCGGTGTGCCGTACGGCAAACGTGAGGCGAGGCAGGCGGCGGCGGGCTTGTCCCAGGTGCGGAGCCCCAGCGCCCGCGACCAGGACCGGATGTCGTCCTTCGTGAACCCGGCCTCGACGAAGGGGAACACGGCGCCGGCGCCGGCCGCAGCCTCTTGGCCGGGTCGGTGGTCGCCGAGGTCGCTCACGTTCACCCCGAGCACGACCGTGGCACCCTCGTCACGAGCCAGAGGCCCCAGCACGTCCATAAGAGCCGTCTTGCAGCGGGCGCAGCGGTCAGCGCCGTTCGCCACGTACACCGGGTCGTCCATCTCCTCTGTGGGCACGCCCACCCACCGCAGGCCCCACTCGTCCGCCAACGCTCGGCAGTCGGACTCCTCGGAGCCGGCCAGCGAAGGTGACAGCGCCGTCGCGCACAGGACGGCCGCGCGCCCGAGGGTGTCGTGCGCCACCTTCGCCAACAACGACGAGTCGGCACCGCCGCTGAAGGCGACCACGACTCGGCCGAGGCCGCGCAGCTCACCCCGCAGGTCATCGAGCGATGCCGTCACGTCACAGTCACTCACCAAGAGAGGTCAGCACCTCGTCGAGCGTGCCGACCATGCCGGTGTAGAACGGCCCGAACTCGGCGTAGCGGGCCGAGGCCTCGTCGAAACGCATCTCGTAGACGCAGTCCTTCAGATCGTCGGGGTGCACACCGAACAACGTCACGCCCCATTCGTAGTCGTCCAGTCCCGTCGAGCCCGTGATGACCTGGAGAACCCGGCCGTGGAACGTCCGGCCGACCTTCCCGTGGCCCACCATCAGTTCCTTGCGTGCGTCGAACCCCAGCCGGTACCAGTTGTCGCCCTCGCCGCCGCCACGCCGCTTGCTCATCGGGTAGAAGCAGAAGGCCGCCTTTCCGGTCGGCGGCAGCTGCGGGTAGAGCCGGGCCTGGCGCAGCTCCTCGGGCACTCCCGCCGCGTACTCGGACACCTCGGTCAGCGACACGTACGACTCGATAGGCAGCACGCCCGCCGCGGCCACCTCGGTCTGGAACTGCCGCAGCCGCCACTGGTCGGGTCCCAGCACCATCAGCGCCAGGTCGCCCTTGTGCCCGAGCAGCGCCACCGGCACGACCTGGTACGAGTCAGCCTCCGCCGCGCTGACCGCCTTGCGCAGGGCGTTCGCGTCGAAGCCCGGGGCCAGGCGGCAGAAGAGGTGGAGGACCGCCCACCCGGTCGTCGGGGACAGAGCCACGGGGTCAGTGTACGTATAAAGCACAGTGCGCCCGGCTGGCGAAGCCGGGCGCACTGTTCAGCCTCGGGTTGGGGGTGAGGCGGCTGTCAGTGTCACACCGGCCTGTTGCACGCCCGTGTCATCGGAGTGACAGCCTCTCCCACGGCCAGGCCGACCTGGCCGTTTACCTCCAGCCGACGTTTAGTAGTCGTCCATCCCGCCGCCGGGCATGGCCGGAGCGTCGTCCTCGGGCTTGTCGGCGATGACAGCCTCGGTGGTCAGGAACAAAGCCGCGATCGAGGCCGCGTTCTGCAGCGCCGAGCGGGTCACCTTGGCCGCGTCGATCACGCCGTCCTTGAAGAGGTCGGTGTACTCGCCGGTGGCCGCGTTCAGTCCATGGGCACCCTTGAGCCCACGTACCTTCTCGACCACGACGCCGCCTTCCATCCCGGCGTTCACCGCGATCTGCTTCAGGGGCTCCTCGACGGCCTTCGCCACGATCCGGGCACCCGTCGCCTCGTCACCCTCGAGCTTCTCGGCGGCCTCGAGCACGGCGGTCTGGGCCCGCAGCAGCGCGACCCCACCACCCGGCACGACACCCTCTTCGATCGCAGCCTTCGTCGTCGACACCGCATCTTCGATCCGGTGCTTCTTCTCCTTGAGCTCGACCTCGGTCGCCGCGCCGACCTTGATGACCGCGACACCACCGGACAGCTTGGCCAGGCGCTCCTGGAGCTTCTCCCGGTCGTAGTCGGAGTCGGTGTTCTCGATCTCGGTCTTGATCTGGTTGATGCGGCCCTTGATGTCGGCCTCGGTCCCGCCGCCCTCGACGACCGTCGTCTCGTCCTTGGTGACGACAACCTTGCGCGCCGTCCCCAGCAGGTCCAGCGTCACGTTCTCGAGCTTCAGGCCGACTTCCTCGGTCACCACCTGACCACCGGTCAGGATCGCGATGTCCTGGAGCATGGCCTTGCGCCGCTCGCCGAACCCGGGCGCCTTGACCGCCACCGAGCGGAACGTCCCCCGGATCTTGTTGACGACCAACGTCGCCAGGGCCTCGCCCTCGACGTCCTCGGCGATGATCAGGAGCGGCTTGCCGCTCTGCATGATCTTCTCGAGCACCGGCAGCAGGTCACGCACCGCGGTGATCTTCGAGCCGACCAGCAGCAGGTAGGCGTCCTCCAGGACAGCCTCCATGCGCTCTGGGTCGGTGACGAAATACGGCGCGATGTAGCCCTTGTCGAAGCGCATGCCCTCGACGAGATCCATGTCCATCCCGAACGTCTGCGACTCCTCGACCGTGATGACCCCGTCGCGCCCGACCTTGTCGATGGCCTCGGAGATCATCCCGCCGATCTCGGTGTCCGCCGCCGAGATCGACGCCACCTGCGCGATCTGCTCCTTGGAGTCGGTCTCCTTCGCCAGCCCGTGGATCGAGCTCACCGCGGTCTCGACCGCGGCCTCGATACCCCGCTTCAGCGACATCGGGTTCGCCCCCGCCGCCACGTTCCGCAGCCCCTCGTGGACCATGGCCCACGCCAGCACCGTCGCCGTCGTGGTCCCGTCGCCGGCCACGTCGTCGGTCTTCTTGGCGACCTCCTTGACCAGC
>DASZJL010000200.1:0-38497 GCA_035948135.1 Acidimicrobiales bacterium
CAAAGTGATCGGCATCATCCCGACCACCGAGAACATGCCGAGTGGCACCGCCATCAAGCCGGGCGACGTCCTCAAGATCCGCAACGGCAAGACGGTCGAGGTCCTCAACACCGACGCCGAGGGCCGCCTCGTGCTCGCCGACGGCCTGTCCCTCGCGGTGGAGGCCGGCGTCGACGCCATCGTCGACCTGGCCACCCTCACCGGCGCGTGCATGGTCGCCCTGGGCCGCACGATCGCGGGATTGATGGGCAACCACGACGGGTGGGTGGAGCAGGTCGGCGACGCCGCCGACCGGGCGGGCGAAAAGGTGTGGCCGCTGCCGCTGCCCGACGAGTACCGCAAGAAGATCGACTCCGAGGTCGCCGACATCAAGAACACCGGCGGCGACCGCTACGGCGGGGCGCTCACGGCCGGCCTGTTCCTCAAGGAGTTCGTCGGGGACGTGCCGTGGGCCCACCTCGACATCGCCGGCCCGGCCCGCAGCGAGGAGGACAACGCCTACACGCCGAAGGGCGCGAGCGGCTTCGGCGTGCGCACGTTGGTCGAGTTGTTGAGCCGCTACCGGCGACCGGCGCGGGCCGCTCGCCCCTAAAAGCTAGAAGGGCGAAGCTGACGCCCGAACCGGCAAATGGCCCGGAAAGGGGTAGTTAGCCGGAAACGTTGACTTTGCGGGAGGCCCGGGCCAGGGCGCGGCGCTCGTCCTCGGTGGTCCCGCCCCAGATCCCGAACTCCTGGCGGGTCTTGAGCGCGAAGTCGAGGCACTCGGGTTGCACGGGGCAGTTGGCGCAGATGGTCTTCGCCCACTCGATGTCGGGCACGGCCGCGCCCGTGGTGCCGAGCGGGAAGAACAGCTCGGGGTCGCAGTCACGGCACGCAGCGCGTGCCTGCCATTCCGGCTTTGTCCAGGTCGTGAGGCGAGCCACAGTCCTCCTGCAGAGGCAGGCCCTTTACTCGAGCGCGCCAACCACGTACAACACCACTTCACGTGACCTGCGTCAAGGGGCAGTAGCGGCGGCGTCCACGACTGCACACGCTTCGCGGTGTCTGCGCCACGCCCACGCCGCCGACTCGTGGGCGAGGGCGGGGTGGAACTTCCAGCGGTGCAGCTGGCGCTCGGTCCCCTCGAGGTCTTCGCCCAGCTCGACCAGGCTGAGGGCGAGGCGGCGGCAGCGGCGGCGCAGGCCCTCGACGGCGGGAATGCGCAGCTGCTCCTCCTGCCAGCGCTGATGGGCACCGCGCAGCAGCTCGGGAAGGCGGTCTACCTGGCGGCGGTTGAGCGGGGGCAGCTTGCGGCGTACCGCCAGGGTGGCCTCATCCTGGAGCTGACCGAGGTCGAACTGGCAGACCCGGCCCAGGGCGCGCATGAACGGGGAATGGCGCCCGCCTTTGTCGCCCAGCCCCAGGGCCTTGGCCGTGTCGGCGAGCGGCATCGCGAACCCGCCCGGATTGGCCTCGAGGCCCGCCGCCATGCGCCTGAGGAGCCAGGTGGTGGACGGGCCCAAGATCCCCAGCCAGAACTCCTCCACGTAGTGGGACCGGGGGTCGTGCCCCACGGCGTCGATGACCGGGTCGGGCCACGGGCGGATGTCGAGCGTGTCGGTGTTCACGGTGTCGCTCCCTGGTTATCCATGTCTATCTATGTTTATCTAGCCACGTATAGGGCCAGGAGTCAAGGGCTAGCCTCGCCGGGCGTGGAAGCGCTGGAGGAGGCCCGGTCCCTGCTGCAGCGGGCTCAGCGGGTGGTCGTCCTCACTGGGGCGGGGATCTCGACCGACTCGGGGATCCCCGACTTCCGAGGACCGAAGGGCGTCTGGACCAAGAATCCCGAGGCCGAGAAGACCGCCACGCTCGCGTACTACCTGTCCGACCCCGAGGTCCGGAAGCGGGCCTGGCAGAATCGGATGGACTCGCCGTACTGGCAGGCCGAGCCCAATGCCGGGCACGACGCCCTCGCGGACCTCGACCGCCAGGGCAGGTTGCACACGCTGGTCACCCAGAACATCGACGAGCTCCACCAGCGGGCGGGCACTGATCCGGCCAAGGTCGTCGAGATCCACGGCACGGTGCGCGAGGTGATGTGCATGTCCTGCGGCGAGCGGGCGCCGATGGAGCGGGCGCTCGAACGAGTGCGCGCCGGCGAGGACGACCCGCCCTGCCGCAGCTGCGGCGGCATCCTCAAGTCGGCCACGATCTCCTTCGGCCAGAACCTGGTGGCCGACGACCTGATGCGGGCCCAGCTGGCGGCCGAGACGTGCGACTTGCTGCTCGCCGTCGGCTCGACGCTGAGCGTCTACCCGGCGGCGGGCATGGTCCCCATCGCCAAAGAGGCCGGCGCCGCGCTGATCATCGTCAACGCCGAACCCACGCCCTTCGACCCGATCGCCGACGCTGTCCTGCGAGGCTCGATCAGCGAGATCCTCCCGGCGCTGGTCAAGCCGTACTGACCTCGTCGACGTCGGCCGCCTCGAGCGCGGCCTGCAACGCCGCCGCTAGCTCGAGCCACCCGGAAAAGGGGCGAGTCCCGCGTCCATCGGTGACTCGACCCGCGATCGGGTCCGATCCCGGGTCGACCTCGACAGTTAGCTTGGATTGCAGCCCCATCGTTTGAGGATGCCGGTCGAAGCGGGCGAGGTCATGAGGGACCGACCCCCACATTCCCCGAGAAAGACACCCGATTCGTGCAATACGGTCGCGGGCGTGCCTGCCGGGGGACGGCTCATCGAGCGCGACGCAGAGCTGGCCGAGGTCGATGAGGCGATTGCCGCCGCCCTCACCGGCGACGGTCGGGCCATCGTCATAGAAGGGCCGGCCGGCATCGGCAAGACGGCGTTACTCGAGGAAGCGGCACGGCGCGCCGCCGACCACGGCATGACGGTCATCTCCGCCCAGGGAGCGGCGCTGGAGCGCGACTTCGGCTTCGGGGCCGTGCGCCAACTCTTCGAACCGGTCATCGCTCGGGCCGACGCCGGATTGCGCAACCGTCTCCTCGCCGGCGCCGCCGCCTTGGCCGGTCCCGTAGTCGCTCCGGATGCCGACCAGGCCCCGACCCAGCAGTCGGCGGTGATGCACGGCCTGTACTGGCTCACGGCCAACTTGGCGGCGCTGGGCGCGCTGTTCATCGTGGTCGACGACGTCCACTGGTGCGACGTGGCCACCCTGCAGTTCCTCGTCTACTTGGCGCGGCGGCTGGAGGGCATGGCGGTCACGCTCGTGGTCGCGGTCCGCACGGGGGACCCCGAGGCGGACACCCCCATGATGGCGGAGCTCCTGGCGGCGCCCGCGGCCCACGTCGTCCGGCCCCCGCCGTTGACCGCCGCCGGGGTCAGTGAGCTCATCGATGCGCGTCTCGGCCCGCCGGACCCGCGCTTCGTCGATGCCTGTCTCCAGGCCACGGGCGGCATCCCCTTCTTGGTCGGGGAGCTGCTTCGTGTGCTGAGCGCCGACGGCGTAAAGCCAACCGAAGCAGCCGCCGCGAGGATCGCGGAGACGGGACCCGGCACCGTCGCCCACGCCACGATGCTGCGGCTGTCTCATCTGCCCGCATCGGCCGCTTCCGTCGCCCGGGCCGTGGCCGTGTTGGACAGACACGCTCGGCTCGACCGCGTTGCCACCCTCGCCGGCGTCGACGTCGGGGAGGCGCGAGGAGCGGTGGACGCGCTGGCGGGGATGGAACTCGTGGTCCCGACCCAGCCGCTGCGGTTCTCCCACCCCCTCGTCCGCCAAGCCGTGTACGACGACATGTCAGTGGTGGCGCGGGCCGGCGCGCACGACCGCGTTGCTACGCAACTGATGGTCGAGGGCGCGCCGGTCGAGGAAGTGGCGGCCCACCTCCTCCTGACCGATCCTGCGGGTCGACCCGACGTCGTAGGGACGTTGCGAGCTGCGGCCGCCGGGATGTTGGCTCGGAGTGCACCGACGAGCGCGGTCGCCTACCTCCGGCGGGCGCTGGGCGAAGGCGCGCTGCGGGGTGCCGAGCGCGCCGGCCTTCTGCACGAGCTCGGCCGCGCTGAGGCGTTCGCTCGAGACCCTCAGGCACTCGACCATCTCACCGCAGCCCGCGACCTGACCGACGATCCGGTGGCCCGGGCCAGGATCGGCTGGGAGCTGGCGGAGTTCCTTCTTTTCTCGGGTGAGTGGACGGCCGCGCAGGCTCTCCTGAGGGACGTCCTGGCCGAGCTGGACGGGCGTGATCCTGGCCTCCAAGCACGCATTGAGGGCGCACGGGCGGCCGCCGACGCGTATGACCCGACGCAGACCGCCGATTTCGACGCCCGTCTCGAACGACTGCGTGCACTCGTCGACCGCGGCGGCCCGGACGCCCGCATGCTGGCGCTCGTTCTCGCGGTGATGGCGGTGTGCCGGGGCGGCGACCGGCGGGATGTCAGCACGCTGATCGAGCGGGGACTCGACGGCGGCGGGCTCCTGCGCGACGAGGGCTCCGAATCGCTCGCCCTGGTGCAGGGCGTCTGCGCGCTGGTGATGATCGACGATCTGGCGGGCGCGGAGGCCGCGTGCGCGGGCGTCTTCGACGACGCTCGTGAGCGAGGCTCGGTCTTGGGGTACGTGTCCGGATGTTTCTACCGGACGTTCATCGACGACCAGCGCGGCCGGCTGCGGGTCGCGGAGACCTACTTCCGGTCTGCGATCGAACGGTCGTTGGAGATTGGCGTCCCCTTCGCGCTGCCGTCGGTCATCTGGGCAGGCAAGGACGTGCTCCTGGAGCGCTCCAGCGTCGCTGACATCGCGGCGATGATCGAATCGATCGAGTTGGAGCCGGCGTTCCTGGAGACCATCAATGGGGCGTGGGTGCTGATGGTGCGAGGCCGCCTCCGCATAATGGACGGTCGGCGGGAAGAGGGGATCGCCGACCTGCGCATGGGCGGCGACGTGTCCGACCGGGCCCGCCTGGTCAACCCGACCGCCGTCCTGTGGCGCTCGCCGCTGGCGCTGGCGCTTGTACCCGACGACCGCGAGGAGGCGCGTCGACTCGTCGCTGACGAGCTCGACATCGCGCGCCAGTTGGCACTGCCGAGATGCGAAGGAACCGCGTTACGCGCCGCCGGCGTCATCGAGGGCGGGAGCGCCGGCATCGAGCTGTTGCAGGAGTCGCTGCGGGTGTTCGATGGTGTCGACGCACCTCTGGAGCGGGCCCGGACGTTGGTCGAACTCGGTGCCGCCTTGCGGCGGGGGAACCAGCGCGCCGCGGCCCGGGAGCCGCTCACCGCCGGCCTCGAGCTCGCCCACGTCTGCGGCGCTGAGCGGTTGGCGGCGCGTGCGGTCGAGGAGCTCCACGCGTCGGGTGCCCGCCCTCGACGTCAGCGGGTGTCGGGTCCCGACGCCCTCACCTCGGCCGAGGCGCGCGTCGCCCGCATGGCGGCCGATGGGATGACCAACAAGGAGATCGCCCAGGCGTTGTTCGTGACCGCCAAGACCGTCGAGAACCAGCTCGGCGTCGTGTACCGGAAGCTCGAGGTGCGGTCGCGCGACCAGCTGGGTGGCGCCCTTTCGTCCGAACTGTCCGGCTAGGGAGGCGGCGGCCGCAAACTTGAGGGGCCGTCCCTCATGCCCCCTCAGGCCGGGCCGCAGAAACTCGGCTCCGGAGGGCCTCGCCAACTCGGGCGCGGCGGACAGGGGGATGGGACATGCGGCGACTTTCGTTGGTTGCGGCGGTGGCGCTCGTCGTTGGGCTGCTGGCGGGGATCGTGGGCGCGAGGCCGGCGTCGGCAAGCACGTTTGGCCCTAGCAAGACGTTCCTGGAGATCTCCGACTCGACGTTCACCAACGACATCACGACGGCTCACTACGGCCAGCAGGTGTTGTTCGTGGTGCGGGTCTTCGACCACAGCACCGACTGCACCCTCCAGGTCGGCAGCTGCAACGTGCCCCAGGGAACCGTCGAGCTGCACGACGGCGACGTCAACAACACGCCCGCGTTCCAGAGCGTAAACCTCGTCGCCGACCCGAACAGCGACAACTCGGCGTCCGCGTTCATCCGGTACGCCGGCCTCGCCGCGGGGTCGCACAGCATCAGTGCGAAGTACGTGGCGCCGGTTGTCGGGAACAAATTCGACCCCAGTGCTTCTGACCCCAGCCCTCTCACCATCACCCAGGACGGCACGACGACCGCCTTGGCGCAGTCCTCGACGACCAACGTGTTCGGCCAGGGGGTTGACTACACGGCGACGGTGACGCCGAACGACGCCCCCGACACCGCGCACGGCGCCCTGAAGCCCGGGGGCCAGGTGCAGTTCTTTGACGGCATCAACACGCTCGGCACGGTCAACCTGGACAGCAACACCGGTAAAGCGACGTACCACGACACGACGCTCGCCGTCGGGGTACACAACTCGCTGAGCGCCAGGTATGCGGGTGACACGAACTACTCGGCGAGTCTCTCGTACCCCAGCCTCTCCCATACGGTCACCCAGGGCGGGTCGACGAGCACACTCACGTCGTCGGCGAGCAGCGTCGTCTTCGGTCAGCCCTACACCGTGACCGACACCGTCGCCGCCGTTTCGCCCGCGACGGGCACCCCGGTCGGATCGGTCACGATCTCCGACGC
This sequence comes from Acidimicrobiales bacterium, assembly GCA_035948135.1. Classification (GTDB taxonomy): domain Bacteria; phylum Actinomycetota; class Acidimicrobiia; order Acidimicrobiales; family AC-14; genus CADDZP01. Next base: position 6,563 of record DASZJL010000200.1, read on the forward strand.
TCTCAGCGGTGTGACCACGACGACTCCGCTCGCCAACGGGTCCGTGACCTTGTCGCTCCCGAACGGGGCGCTGGGCAAGGCCGTCGGCGTTCACCAGTTCAGTTCGTCGTACCCCGGCGATTCCAACTTCACGGGGAGCACTTCGAACACCCTCTCCGTGACCGTCAACAAGGCCAACACACAGACCGCCCTCACCACATCGGGCAGTCCGTCCACCGGCGGGCAGGGCGTGACGTTCACGGCCACGGTCTCGGTGGTCTCACCGGGAGCCGGCGCCGCGACCGGGACGGTGCAGTTCATGGACGGCGCCGCCAATCTCGGCGCCCCGCAGCCGGTGAACGGCTCGGGTGTGGCCACGTTCATTACGTCGGTGCTCGCCCCCGGGTCGCACTCGATCACCGCCGTGTACTCGGGAGACGCCAACTTCAATGGCAGCACGTCGTCGCCCGTCAGCCAGACCGTCACCTGCGACCGGGTGGTGAGCGGCTCGGCCGCCGGCTTCACCGCATCGTCGGGGAGCACGTGCGTCTCGGGGGGCACGGTCAGCGGCACCATCAACGTCCCGGCCGGCGCCCAGGTGTTCCTGCTCAACTCCACGGTGACGGGCGCGTTGAACGCCAGCAACGCCCGCTCGATCTCGGTCTGTGGCAGCACGATCTACGGCTCCACGACGATCGTCTCTGACTCGGGCGGCTTCGTGCTCATCGGTGATCCCGTGGACGCGGGCTGCGCCGCCAACACCATCAACGGCAACTTGCTGTTGCAGAACAACCACGGCGGGTTGGAGCTGGGCGGGAACAGGATCGGTGGCACGGTGACCCTCAGCGGCAACAGTGGCGGCGGCGCCCTGCCCAAGAACGTTGCGCCGGTCGTCGAGTCGAACACCATCGGCGGCGGTCTGAACTGCAGCGGTGACTCGCCCGCCGCCAGCGACAACAACCACTCCAACACGGTCAGCGGCGCCCGCACCGGCGAGTGCAATAGGCCGGGGTTCTAGACCTTGAGGAACACGCGGCGGCGGTAGAGGGCTCCGGCCAGGAGCCAGGTCACCGCCGCCAGCGTCAATGAGAAGAGAAGCGAGCCGAGGATCTCACCTGCGAACGGTGCCATGACCCGCGTGTAGAGCCAGGGCTTGAAGTGGGTTTCGTTGAGGGCGTTGGCGAGCTCTTCGGACGCCATGTACACGAGAATGGCGTTGAGGCCGAGCACCTCGAACGGACGGCCCAGCTTGCGGAAGCCGTGCACCTCGACGAGCTGGTAGGTGATGGCCAAGAGGACGAGGGCGCAGCCGCCGGTGAACAGGACGTAGGAGCTGGTCCACAGCTTCTTGTTGATCGGGAAGAGCGGGGCCCAGGCGGCCCCCGCGACGGCGAGGGCGAACCCTGCCGTCGCCAGGCGCTTGGTGACGTGGCTGCCCACCTGCTGACGACGCACCCACTCGCCGGTCCACACACCGATCAGGGCGGTGACAACGGCGGGCAGGGTGCTCAGCAGGCCTTCGGGGTCGTAGGGGCCGTTGCCGTAGACGTGCTTGACGCCGAGCAGGGTGCGGTCGATCCAGCCCGCCAGGTTGCCGTCGGGCGTGAGGACGCCGGCACCATGGCCGGGGACGGGGACGAGGGTCATGACGGCGAAGTAGCCGACGAGGAGCGCAGCCCCCGTCGCCAGCTGGCCCTTGCGCGGCACGTAGAGCACGAGCAGGGCGGTGGCCAGGTACACGAGGGCGATGCGCTGGAGGACGCCCATGATGTGGACGTCGGCCGGGTCGAAGTGAGGGAAAGCGTTGAGGAAGAAGCCGAGGGCGAACAACAGCGCGCTGCGGCGCAGGACCTTGGGGATGCTCGGTCGGCGCTTGGCGAAGGAGATCGCCATCGAGACGCCCATGATCACGAGGAAGAACGGGAAGACCAGGTCGGCGAGCGTGATGCCGTGCCATTTGGCGTGGCCGAGGCTGGGCAGGACGTGACCGCCGTCACCCTGGTTGTTGACGACGATCATCCCGAGGATGGTCAGACCCCGCAGAACGTCGAGCGAGGTGAGCCGCGGCCGGTTCACGCTCACGGTGTACCCAGTGCGCGTTAGGGAATTACGACCGCCCCGGTAAAGTTTTATGAACTATGGCCAGCTTCCGTGAACTGCTGAAAGAGACCAAGTCGCAGATTCGCGAGGTCGACACCGCGGGGGCCGAAGAGGCCATCGAGGCGCGCCCCGGCACGGTCGTCCTCGACGTCCGGGAGCCCGACGAGTACGAGCAGGGGGCCCTGCCGGGCGCCGTGCACATCCCCCGTGGGCATCTCGAGTCCAAGATCGAGACCCACGTGAGTGATCGGTCGACGCCGATCGTCATCCACTGCGCCTCTGGGGTTCGTTCGGCGTTCGCGGCCAAGACCCTCCAGGACCTCGGCTACACCGACGTCGTCTCCATGGCCGGCGGGTTCAACAAGTGGAAGGACGAAGGCCGGTCGTGGGTCACCCCGCAGACGCTGTCGGCTGAGCAGCGCAACCGGTACCAGCGCCACCTGCTCCTGCCCGAGGTCGGCGAGAAGGGCCAGCAGCAATTGCTGGATTCGCGTGTGCTGCTGCTGGGCGCGGGTGGGCTCGGCTCGCCGGCGGCCTTGTATTTGGCCGCCGCGGGTGTCGGCACTCTGGGGATCATCGACATGGACGTCGTCGACGAGTCCAACCTGCAGCGCCAGATCCTCCACAACGTCGACCGGATTGGAGAGCGGAAGGTCGACTCGGCCAAGAAGACGTTGACGGCGTTGAACCCCGACGTGAACGTCGTTACCTACGACGTGCGCCTCGGCGCCGACAACGTCCTCGACATCATCGACGGCTACGACGTCATCGTCGACGGCACCGACAACTTCCCCACGCGGTACCTGGTGAACGACGCCTCACTGCTCAAGCGCATCCCCGTCGTGCACGGATCGATCTTCCGCTTCGAAGGCCAGGCCACGGTGTTCGCGCCGTACGAGGGCCCCTGCTACCGGTGCATGATCCCCGAGCCGCCCCCGGCCGAGCTGGCCCCGTCCTGCGCCGAGGCCGGCGTGCTCGGCGTGCTCCCCGGCATCATCGGGTCGATCCAGGCCATGGAGGCCATCAAGCTGCTGCTGCAGCTCGGTGACCCGTTGATTGGCCGCTTGCTTGCGTACGACGCCCTGGAAGAGTCGTTCCGCACCTTCAAGGTGAACCGCGACCCCGAGTGCCCCGCCTGCGGCGACTACGCCGGCCCCATCGTCATCGCCGAATACGACGAACTCTGCATGCCCCACCCGCGGGAGGCCCCGGGCACGACCTGAGCCGCCGCTGGCTCTGCCTCGGCCTGATCGCCTTCTGGCGGTCGTGGCTGGGTCTATACGACAGCTAGGACCGCCAGAACATTCGGCCCCCGCTTCCGGCGGTCGTGGGTGGGTCTATACGACAGCTAGGACCGCCAGAACGTTCTTGTCACACCCCCGTGGTGTACTCCACTGCCATGGGAGCGACACCATTCGACAGTGCGATCCGGCGGATCGCAGGCCGCCAGTACGGGGCCTTCAGCGCCGAGCAGGCGCTCTCAGTCGGCGGGACGCACGACATGCTTCGCCATCGGCGACGTAGAGACGACATCTTCGTGCGCGGCGACGGCGTGTACGCCATAACCGGCGCGCCGCATTGCTGGCGGCAGAAGCTTTGGGTCGGGCTGCTCGAGGTTGGCGCCGGTTCGGTCGTCGATGGGCGTGCCGCCAACGCGCTCTGGGGCCTTCCCGGATTTCCCGATGGACCCGTCGAGCTTCTGGCTCTTCACGGACGAAAGAACCATCGGTTGACAGTCGGCGTTCTCCACGAGACGCGGCTCCTGCCGGCGCACCATGTTCGCACCGTCGACGGCATCCCTGTCACCTCGCCAGAGCGAACGCTGTTTACCGCTGCCGCACGCGAGAACTTCAAGTGCGCGGAGCGAGCGACGGACAACGCGCTGACTCTTGGCCTCACCTCGACAGAACGCTTGTGGCGAATGTGGGGCGACCTGGCAGCTCGCGGGCGGCCGGGCATCGGCCCCATGCGAGCGATCCTTCTCGAACGGCTGCCCGGGTACGTGGCCCCGGCCAGCGAGCTCGAGGCTCGCTTCCGCGACCTCTTGCGCGACGAGGGGATCGAGCAACCTGAGCGGCAGGTCGACCTCGGCGGCGAGGGCTGGATTGGCCGGGTGGACTGCTACTTCCGGCCTCGCATCATCGTCGAACTGGACGGGCGCGTCGGCCATGTGAGCGAGCTCGACCGGGCCAAGGATCGCCAGCGAATCAACGAGCTCACCGCAGCCGGGTTCTGTGTCTTGCAGTTCACCTGGACTGACCTCGTGATGCGCCCGCAGTGGGTGCTGTCGATCCTGCGGGGGACGCTCGCCGCTGCCGCCGCCTAACCCTTGCTAAATAGTCTTATCCATGCTTGAATAGGCACATGAGCTTCGTCGGCCTCGACCCTGACCGGGCCGGCGAGTTGGCTGCCCACCTCGACGAGGCTGCTGCCGACCTCAACGCGCATGCGCACACCGTGGAGCGACTCCTTGCCGACGCGGGGATCGTCTCGTCTCAGGCCCCGGCGCAGATTCGCGATGTGGCGAACTGGGCGGCCTACCGGAGCCGCGACCTTCGTCGCCGAATCGATCGGATCGTCGCCGCAGACCACATCGGAGCCGGGCCTCGTGTTCCTGGGTTCCGGTTCGCCAATAAGAGGGGTGCGGGCGCGGCGGCGGACAACGCGGCACACAAGCTGCGTGAGCTGCTCGCGAAGGGCGACAAGAGGGCGCTCGGCGATGAGCTGGGTGCCATGGCGCCGTACCTCGCCGACCAGCGGTACGCAGCGGAGCTGTTCAAGCGTCTGGGGCCGAAGGGCGTCTTGGACCTGGTGACCGCCCTTCGGGGAGACGCTGGCGTTCTCATCATTGGACGGGCGTTGGAAGCTGGCCAGAAGTCTGGAGTGATCACATCGCGCTTCGTTGAGCGCATGGTCGAAGGGGCGCGCTGAAGAGGGACGCGGCCGTCAACGCATATGTACATCCATGGGGTTCCGTCGACGCGCGCGACCGGCTGAAGGACGCCATGGAGGAGTGGAAGCAGTCGACTGCTGGGCCCCCCGGTCTTCACAAATTCATGGCGGCGATCGCGCACTCATTCCGTACGTGGAAGCCGGCGCCAAAGTCGCCGTAATCGGCGACGCCGTCGTCATCGTGACGGCTGCGGGCGCCTGTGTCGCCCTCAGCTACGCCAGCTGCCTCGGCCCCGCAACCGCCTTCGTCGACGAAGGCGCGGTCATGTTCGCGAGCGAAGCTCCCGGCGTTCCCACCGGCCTGTTCGAGACCCTCCCGCTCAGCCTCCAGGAGGAGACGGGGTTTGCTCGCTTCATCAACCAGATCCAGGCGTGGCTTCCAGAGATGCTCGTCGCCGGGATTCGGGGAAGCAGCGCTACGGGGGTCAAATGGGAGACCGGTGAGCCCTTCAACGAAGCGAGCGACATCGATCTAGCGATCGTGGACAACGGCTTATGGGAGAAGGCACAGGAGTTCGGCTACGAACTTATTGGCGGCGGCACGCGTACATGGCCCTTAGATGAGGATCAGCTCGACGGACTGGGTCTTCGGGAACTGCAAGCCGAACTTACCGAGATCGCGGGACACCGCGTCTCGATCATGCTGTACCGATCGATGGACGACATTCTCGCTCGCGGACCATTCATTGTGATACCGCCCCCATGATCTACTACGACCTGTACGGCTCCCGGGACATGTCCATCGACGAGCTGCAGCAAGAAATAGGACGCGTTGTGGAGCTGGCTTTTCAGCGCCGCTACAACGACGACATGGGCTTTTACTTCATGGCGGAACTCGGCGACGAAGTGTTCAGGGTGGAGCGCAACTTCAGCGACGACCACAACGAGGAAGAGATCCGCGAGCGCGAGTTCGCCAGTTACAGCGCCCTGGTTCGAGTGAATCGAACGCATCGGCCCGACGAGATTCGGGATCTGCTGCTCGAGATACCTGGGCTCGAGCATCTGCGGCGGCGTGCCCGTGATTGATCGGCTGAAGCCGAATGGCCCGATGAAGACCTACGACCTTTACGGAACGCGCACGATGAGCGCAGCGGATTTACGGGTCGCCGTCGCCTCCGCGCTTGGCATCTCGTTCACAGCCCGCAAGAGCGGATTCGTTGGGCCGTACGTCCACGCTGAAATCGAGGACGAGATCGTCGATATCGAGCTCAATGTCTTTCTGGACCGTGACGAGGACGAGCCCTCGAGCCCGACTCTGCTGACTATCAGGTTCTGCTGCGAGTGAGCCGTACGCACCGCGGCGATGAGCTCCGTGCCTTCCTTCTCGAGATCCCAGGCGTAGACCATCTGAGGCGGGACACGCGTGACTGAGCGGACGGTCGAGGGTGCGATCCAAATGAGTTCTACGACCTATACGGAACCCGTGAGATGACCATCGACGAGTTGCAAGGGGCCGCTGGCTCGGTGCTGCAGGTCGAATTCATTCAACGCGACAACACCGACCTCGGTCTGTATTACAAGGCGACTGTCGGCGACGAGGTCTTCGACATCTATCGCAACTATGACGAAAGCCGACCGGAAGACGAGGTGTTGAGGTCCGAGTTCGCCGACTACCCGGTACTCCTCTTCGTCAGCCGCACCGACCGGCCAGACGAGATACGCGACCTGCTCTTCGACATCTCGGGACTCGATCATCTGAAGCGCGAGATGCTGTGATCGATTCCTCAAGTGAAGCACCGGCGCCAACGATGTACTACGACCTGTACGGCGCCCGGGACATGTCTATCGACGAGCTCCAGGAAGCAGTCGGACGCGTCGTCAATCTGTCGTTCCGACGCCGCTACAACGACGATATGGGCTTCTACTTCAAGGGAGAACTCGGCGACGAGGTGTTCAGAGTCGAACGCAACTTCCCCAACGACCACAACGAGGAGGAGGTCGTCGAGCCCGAGTTCGCCAATTACCCCGTCCTGCTTCTCGTGAGCCGGACTCATCGGCCGGACGAGATCCGGGACCTGCTGCTCGAGATTCCCGGGCTCGACCATCTGAGGCGGGATACTCGTGAATGATCGCCTGAACCGACCTGAGCCCCGGCGGGCTTCGCCCAGGGCGGCGATCGCCGCGACAATGGGGGGGTGAGCGCAGCAGGAGCAGACGACCGACGCACCACGGACTCCGGGATAGAGATCAAGCCCGTCTACACGGCCGAGGACCTGGACGGGTTTGACGCCGAGCAGCAGCTCGGATTGCCGGGGCAGCCGCCGTACACGCGGGGCGTGTATCCCAAGATGTACCGGGGGCGGCCGTGGACGATGCGGCAGTACGCCGGGTTCGGGAGCGCCGAGGAGACCAACCAGCGCTTCAAGTTCCTCCTGCAGGCCGGCCAGACGGGCCTGAGCTGCGCTTTCGACCTGCCGACGCAGATGGGCTACGACTCCGACCATCCGCGGGCGGAGGGCGAGGTCGGCAAGGTCGGCGTGGCCATCGACTCCATCGAGGACATGCGCCTCCTGCTCGACGGCATCCCCCTCGACCAGGCGACGACGTCAATGACGATCAACGCGACCGCAAGCATCCTCCTCCTGCTCTACCAGCTGGTGGCCGAGGACCAGGGCGTCGACCCTAAGAAGCTCGGTGGCACGATCCAGAACGACCTGCTGAAGGAGTACGTCGCTCGCGGGACCTACATCTACCCGCCTCGGGCCTCCATGCGGATCATCACCGACGTGTTCGCGTACTGCAAAGAGAACCTGCCGCAGTGGAACACGATCTCGATCTCCGGCTACCACATCCGCGAGGCCGGCAGCACCGCCGTGCAGGAGATCGCCTTCACCCTCGCCAACGGGATCGCCTATGTCCAGGCCGCGGTCGACGCGGGCCTCGACGTCGACGAGTTCGCCCCCCGCCTCAGCTTCTTCTGGAACGGCCACAACAACTTCTTCGAGGAGGTGGCCAAGTTCCGGGCGAGCAGACGCATGTGGTACCGGATCATGACCGAGCGCTTCCACGCCAAGGACGAGAAGTCCAAGCTCCTGCGCTTCCACACCCAGACGGCGGGCTCCATGCTCACCGCTCAGCAGCCCGAGGTGAACGTCGTCCGCACCACCGTGCAGGCGATGGCCGCGGTGCTCGGTGGCACCCAGAGCCTGCACACCAACTCCTTCGACGAGGCCCTCGGGCTGCCGACCGAGAAGGCGGCCAAGCTGGCACTGCGCACCCAGCAGGTCCTCGCCTACGAGTCGGGGACGACCGACACCGTCGACCCCCTCGCCGGCTCCTACTTCATCGAGAGCCTCACCGATCAGATCGAGGCCGACGCCTGGCGCTACATCGAGAAGATCGACGGTATGGGCGGCGCGGTGGCCGCCATCGAAGCCGGTTACATGCAGGACGAGATCGAGCAGGCGGCGTTCGCGTGGGCCAAGGCCGTCGACGACGGCGAGAAGGTGATCGTCGGCGTCAACCGGTTCCAGGAGGATGCGCCCGAGCCGCCCGAGGTCTTCCCCATCGACCCCGAGCTGCAGCGGCGCCAGGCCGAGCGGGTGCAACAGCTCAGACAACAGCGAGACCAACAAGCAGTCGACATCGCTCTCGACGATTTGCGAGCCGCGGCGCGGGGTAGCCAGAACCTGCTGTATCCGATGAAAGAGGCTCTCCGGCGTAACGCGACCCTGGGCGAGGTCAGCGATGCCCTGCGAGAGGTCTTCGGCGTGTACCAACCGGCGCGGTAACGCATGGCTGTCCGCTTCGTCATCATCGGTGGGGGACCGGCCGGGAACTCGGCCGCAACCCACGCCGCCCGCCTCGGCGCCGACGTCACCGTTGTCGAGCGCGACATCATCGGTGGTGCCGCCCACCTCTGGGACTGCATCCCCTCCAAGGCCATGATCGCCACGGGTGGGGCCATGTCGTTCGCCCGGCGCTCGGAACTGTTCGGCCTCCACGACGAGGACGTGCCAGAGCTCGATGCGACCGCCCTCAAGGCTCGGCTGGCCGACATCGAGGGGCACCTGCACCGCGGCATCGTCGAACTTCTCGAGAGCCAGGGCGTGCGCATGATGCTCGGCACCGGCCGGCTCAAGGGTCCCCACGAGGTCGTGGTCGAGACCAACGACGGCATCGAAGAACTCGAGGCGGACGCCGTCCTCCTGTCCACGGGCAGCCGCCCTCGTATTCCCGACTGGTGCGAGCCCGACGGCAAGCGTGTGCTCACCACCCGCCAGGCCTACCCACCGCCTGAGATCCCCGAGCGCCTGGTCGTCATCGGCTCGGGCGTCACTGGCGTCGAGTTCGTGCACATGTTCTCGTCGTTCGGGTCAAAGGTCACGCTGATCGTCAGTCGCCAGCAGGTGCTCCCCACCAAGGACCCGGAGGTCGCAGCCGCCCTCGAGGACGACTTCCTGCGCCGCGGGGTCGTGCTGTTCAAGGGCGCACGAGCCGTCGGCATCCAAAACGACGACGACGGCGTCGTCGTCGACTGCGACGACGGGCGCTGCGCGTCGGGCAGCCACGCCCTGCTGGCCATCGGCGCCGTCCCAAACTCCGAAGGCCTGGGCCTCGAGGCCGCGGGCGTTGAAACGTCACCCAGCGGGCACGTCCCCATCAACCACCACTGCCAGTCGAACGTGGGCCACATCTACGCGGCCGGCGACCTCTCGGGGAAGCTCCCGCTGTCGTCGGTGGGTGCCATGCAGGGCCGCAAGGTCGCCGAGCACGTGATGGGGCTCCACACCCGTGACCACCGCCACCTCGACTACGACAAGGCGGCCTCCGCCATCTTCACCGAGCCCGAGATCGCCGACGTGGGCCTGGCCGAGGCCGACGCCTTCGCTCTAGGGCGCAAGATCCGCGTCACCAAGGTCCCGTTCGCGGCCAGCGCCAAGGCCCTCATCAACAGCGACCCACGGGGTTTCGTGAAGATCCTCTCCGACCCCGCCACCGGCGTGGTCCTCGGCGGCTCCATTGTCGGCCGCCATGCGGCCGAGCTCATTTCGGTGATCGCCCTGGCCGTCACCGCCAGTCTGAAGGTGACCGACATCGTCGACTCGCTGCTCGTCCACCCGACCCTGAGCGAAGCACTGGCCGACGCGGCCGAGTAGTCAGCGCGACACCTCGACTAGCCGGGTGGCGGGACCTTGCCCTGGGCCTCGTACTGGATCTTGTTGAGGACGTCCATCGGCACGCGGTCGATCGGCATCCATGTCTGCTGTTGTGACAGCGCCTGATCGGGCGCGCCCACCTCGTTGATGGCGAAGGGCACGAGCGGCTTGACCGCCGTGAACGGCGCCAGGTCGGGCTGGTCCGAGAGCGAGGGCTTGAAGGCGTCGTGCATCGGCATCGCCAACCTGTCGTACAGCGAGACCGGCTGGACGTGGAAGATCTGTTCGATCGTCCGCAGCAGGGCCGGCATCGAACCCCACTGGTGCTGCGCCCCGGTCGACGCCCACGGGCTCGACACTTGGAGATAGTCACGCAGGCTGGAGATGTGGTCGCCGGCCGCCTGGGTATCGTCCTCGGTCTGTACGACCGCCGTTGAACCCCAGAACGGGCTCTTCGACAGGGCTTCGACAATGCGGCCGATGGCGTAGTCGTTGTCGGCGACCATCGACGCCGGCGTCGGGCTGCCGAGGTTGGTACCGAGGGTGTGGTTGTCCGGCAGCGACATGTACAGGAAGTTGGGCATGACGTCCTTGCCGGTGGCCTTGAAGACGTCGGTCCAGTGCTGCAGGTTGAACTGACCGGGGAGCGTGCGCTTCTCGCAGTCGCGGGCGGTCACGCCGCCCGGGCCCTCGTTGTTCGGGAAGTTGCCCCCGCCGGTCTGGCCGGTGATGAACTGGTCGGCACGACAGTTGTCGAAGTACTGGATGTCCCCGTCTTTCCAGTTCGGCGCCTTGTACGCGGACATGTCGCCCGACGTTCGTGCCGTGCGCTCGCCGTAGATCGCCATCGTGAGCCCCGAGGCGTTGTCGCTCGGCGGCTTGGCGCCGGCCCGTTTGAAGGCCTCGAAGATGTAGCCGCCTTGGGGATCCTGTAGCTGGTCGTCGGCGTCGCTGATGGCCTTGTCGGCGTTCGGGCTGCCGACGCTCGGGCGCAGCGGGTCACCTCCGCCATGCGTGCCGCGAATGCCCTGGTCGTAGTCGGCCTGCCACGTCTTCTCGTTGTGGTCGGTGGCGATGGCGCCGGCGGTCCAGGAGTGTCCTGTCACCGAAACCTCGGCGTCGGAGAAGAAGCGGTCGCCCAGGCTGTAGCGGTCTGCCAGTGCGTGGTGGTTGGGCGTGACCTGCTGGCCGTAGAGGGCGTAGCTCGGATCGGCGTCGTAGTCCTTGTGGGTGCCGGTGGCGTTGATGTCGCCGAAGTACTGGTCGAAGGTCTTGTTCTCGGTGACGATGTACAGCACGTGCTTGATCGGCGAGCTGGCGTTGCCCGGCGGGCAGAGCACCTCGGACGCCCGTACGCCATGGCCGGGCTTGCACGGGTCGACCTTGACGTTGTTGAGCTTGTCGTTCGCGAAGACCTGGCTCGTCCAGTTCTTGAGCTGGTTCTTGAGGTCCGCCGCCTTGGCGGGCACGTCGATGCGACTCAGGCTCCCACCGTCCTGAATCGTGCTGGCGAGCGAACCTGGCTTGGACCCGTCCATCCCGACCGAGAGGTTGTACCCGGGCCCGAACCCGGTGCCCTTGGTGTTGACGGTCCACAGCCGGTACGCGCCCTTCTTGGCGTTCGTGACCTGGGTGATGAGCTGCGACGGGTAGTAGCCGGAAGGGATGTACCCCGTGGTCTTGCCCTTGTCGACGTCGATCACCTGCACGGCGTTCATCCCCGCCAGCGCGACGAACAGGGTGCGGCCGTCGGGGGACAGCGTCAGGGCGTCGGGATGGGCGCCGACCGGGGCATCGACCGGCTTGGTGGAGAGCGGATCGGAGAACTCCCGCGGATGGGCGGGATCGCGCACGTCGAGCACCGACACGGTGTCGTCGTTGGTGTTGGTCACGAACAGCCGGGCTCGGTCGCTGCTCAACTGGAGCGCCTCGGGCTGGTGGCCGACGTGGGCGAAGGAGACCTCGTGCGGTGCGGTCGGGTTGCTGACGTCGACGACCGACACGGTGCCGCCGGTGCTTCCACCGCGGCCTGACTCGTCGGCCCAGTTGGAGACGTAGAGCCGCTTGTGGGCCTTGTCGAGGGCCAACCCGTACGCGTCCATCCCGACGGGTGCCCGGCCGACGACGGCGCCCATGCCGTTGTTGGCTGACGTGTCGATGATCGTGACCCGGGCACACGCCGGCTGCCCCGAGGGGCAGGGCTCAGTCGCGGTGGGCTGCTCGGAGAGCGTGCCGGCGACGTAGAGCAGGTTGCCGTCGAGCAGCATGTTGCCGGGGTAGCCGGTGACGCGGATGCCGTCGCCCACCGGAAGGCCCTGGCCCTGCGTGACGGTGTCGGCGATGTGATGGACCGGCACCGGCTGAGCGCCGGTGAGATCCAGGGGCACGACCGCGGGTCCCGCGAGCTTGTAGCGGAACACCCGGTCGGCGTTCCCGCCCGACGCGAAGACGGTGCCGTCGTTGGTGACCGCCACCCCCATGAAGAGGTTGGGGGCCGGGGTGATCGTCGTCGACAGGTTGTCGGTGTCGACCGTGGTGAGGGCCTGCATCCCGCCGTTATCGGACGAGACCACCAGCTTGGTGCCGTCGGGCGAGAGCGCCGACCCGAGCGGGAAGCGGTTGATGTCGACCTGCGAACCCGCGGGCCGGATCTTCCAGCCGTTGGGCGTCGTGCCCTCGGTCTGGTCGGCCATGGCCAACCGCATGAGCCCGGCGCTGAGGGCCAGGATCACCAGGAGCGCGAGAAGAGGCGTGCGGAACCGTCGCATCCGACGGATTTCGCCTTTGTTACGGCGTTTTCCTGCTGTTCACCTGCTACTCGATAACTGCGACGACGTCGCCGGCGCTGACCGTGTCGCCGGCCTTCACCCGGATCTCGGCGACCGTGCCGGCCTTTTCGGCGTTGACGTTGTTCTCCATCTTCATGGCCTCGAGGACGCAGACGGCCTGGCCGACCTCGACCGTGTCGCCCTGGGCCACCAGGACCTTCACGATCGTGCCTTGCATCGGGACCGCGACCTGGCCTGCACCGGCCGCCCCCCCGCCACCGCCGCCCGACGAAGCTGCGGGCCGGGGCCGCGGCGTACCCATGCCGGCGGCGGCCGCCGGACCGGCGACCACGGGCGCCACGTCGGGCACCCAGAGGCGCACGCTGTGGCGGCGGCCGTCGACTTCGACGTCGACCTGCCGCTCGACGAGGGGTTGCTCCTCGGTGCCTTCGGGCGCCGACGGCTTGGCCGGCGCCTCGATCGAAGAGAGGTCGAGCGTGTCCTCGACCCACTTGGTGGAGTGCTTGGCGGCGATGAAGTCGGGGTGGTTGAGAATCGCCAGGTGGGCGGGGATCGTCGTGGCGATGCCCTCGATCTCGGTCTCGTGCAGCGCACGGATCATCCGGCGGCGGGCGTGTTCGCGATCCGAGCCCCAGACGACGAGCTTGGCGACGAGGTTGTCGTAGTACTGGCTCACCGTGTCGCCGTCCTCGTAGCCGGCGTCCGTGCGCGTGGCGTACCCGTCGGCCCTGCGGAAGCGCGTGATCGGACCCGGCGACGGGAGGAACCGGCCCTTGGCCGGGTTCTCGGCGTTGATGCGGCACTCGATGGCGTGGCCGCGCCGCTCGATGTCGCCCTGGCCGAAGGGCAGCGGCTCACCCGCTGCCACGAGTAGCTGCAGCTCGACGAGGTCCATGCCGACGACGAACTCGGTCACCGGGTGCTCGACCTGCAGCCGGGTGTTCATCTCCAGGAAGAAGAACTCGCCGTCTTGGAACAGGAACTCGACGGTGCCGGCGTTGACGTAACCGCACGCCTTGGAGACGTCGACGGCGGCCTGGCCCATGGCCTGGCGAATGTCGTCGGGGAACAGCGGCGCCGGGCTCTCCTCGATGAGCTTCTGGTGGCGGCGCTGCGACGAGCAGTCGCGCTCGCCCAACCACACGACGTTGCCATGGGTGTCGGCCAACACCTGCATCTCGATGTGGCGGGGCCACGTGAGGTAGCGCTCGACGTAGCACTCCGACCGGCCAAAGCCCTTGAGGGCCTCGTTCTGCGCGGACTCGAGGGCGGCCGCCGCCTGGTCGGCCGACGGCACGACCCGCATGCCGCGGCCGCCGCCGCCGAAGGCGGCCTTGATAGCGACCGGCCAGCCGAACTCGTCGCCGAAGGCGATGACCTCGTCGCCCGACGTCAGCACTTCCGAGCGCCCGGGCACGCCCTCGACGCCGCCCTTCTCGGCCGCGAGACGGGAGCTGATCTTGTCGCCCATGACCTCGATGGCCTCGGGGGGCGGGCCGATGAACGTCACTCCCTCGGCGGTGATGGCCCGGGCGAAGTCGGCGTTCTCGGAGAAGAAGCCGTAGCCCGGGTGCACGGCCTGGGCCCCGCTGCGCCGGATGACGTCGAGGATGGCCTCGGTGTTGAGGTAGCTCTCGGCCGCGGTCTGCCCGCCGAGGGCGTAGGCCTCGTCGGCCATGCGCACATGCATGGCGTCTCGGTCGAGGTCGGAGAAGACGGCGACGCTGGTCACGTCCAGTTCCCGCAGCGTGCGGATGACCCGCACTGCGATCTCCCCGCGGTTGGCGACCAGAACTTTGTCGAACATGAGGGCTCTATGGTTAGCAAATCGACTGGGACGTCCGCCGCTTCGAAGAGCTCGACTCGACGAACCGCTACCTCATCGACGAAGCCCGGGCCGGGGCGCCCGAGGGCGTCGTCGCGGTGGCCGATCGCCAGACGGCGGGGCGGGGTCGGCTCGACCGCACATGGGAGGCGCCACCGGGGTCGGCCCTCCTGGTCTCGGTGCTGCTGCGGCCTCCCCTCCTGCCCACGCACGTGCACAGCACCACGATGGCCGCAGCCGTTGCCGCGTGTGACGCCTGCGAAGAGGTAGCGGGGTTCAGGCCCACGCTGAAGTGGCCCAATGACATCGTGGTGGACGACCGCAAGCTGGCCGGCCTTCTGGCCGAGGCCGAGTTGCAGGGCGACGGCGTGGAGGCCGTCGTCGTCGGCATGGGCTTCAACGTCAACTGGGACACGCCCCCGCCCGGCCTCGAGGACATCGCCGTGGCCGCCAGTGAAGTAGTCGGCCACCCCGTGGATCGCGAGGAGCTGCTGCAGGACTTCCTCGACCGCTTGGAGGAGCACTACAGCGCATTGATCGAGCCCGGCGGGTGGCGGGGGACGCTGCTGAACTACCGCCGCTCGTCGTCGACGCTCGGCAAGGACGTGCGGGTGGAGCTGGTGGGAGAGACCTTCCTGGGCAAGGCGATGGAGGTCACCGGCGAGGGCCATCTGCTGGTGAAGACGGCGGGCGGTGAGGTGCGCCGGGTACCGGCCGGCGACGTCGTGCATCTGCGGCCCGCGTAATGGGTATGTTTCGGGCCATGCGCATCACTCCGAAAAGACGGGCACTTTTGGTCGTTGCGATGGCGGCGATCGTGGGCCTCGTAGCCGGGAGCCAGGCGTTCGGTGTCACCCACGGGCGCCAATTCGCCAGCTCACCCAACCAGGCGCGGTTCGGGCACGTGCCGAACACGCTGAACAACCGGTCGGTCTCTCAGTGTCCGGCGGGCGGGCAGACGGTCCTTGTCCACCTCATGCAGGGCACGACCACGCTGGGGTCGGCGGCCACGACGTCCGACGCCAAGGGGAGGTGGGCAGTGACGATGAGCATTCCCACCAACCTGCAGATCGGGACCTACGCGGTGACCGCCACCTGCTTGGCGTCGGGTGTGACGCCGACGCTCAGCTACAACCCGCAGAGCTTTAGGGTCACCCCTGTGGCGTGCCCGACCGGCCCGACCACGTCGACCACGATGAAGTGCCGGGTCCCGCCAACGACCACGACCACCTAGGGGTCGAGGTTCCGCTCCTGTAGGTCGCGGAAGGCGTCGGCCGCCGCCTTGGTCAACGGACCGGGGGCGGCCGGCAGCGGGCTGGCGTCCACCGAGGCGATGGCCTGAACGTCCCGCGTGGAGGACGTCAGGAACGCCTCGTCGGCCTCGGCGAGGGCGGCCAGTGGCAGGTCCTGCTCCTCGACCACGCCGAGCTCGAGGAGCAGTTCCCGCGTGACGCCGGCCAGGCAACCGGAGGTCAGCGGTGGCGTCACCATGCGGCCGCCGACGGCGACGTACACGTTGGTGCCCGTGCCTTCGCAGAGACGTCCGGCCAGGTTGCCGAAGATCGCCTCCTCCGCGCCGCGCTGACGCGCGAAACGGAGGGCGACGACATTCTCCGCGTACGACACGGTCTTCAGGCCCGCCAACGCCCCGCGCTCGTTGCGCGGCCACGGCGCGACGGCGACAGGCGCCAGCGCGCCCCATCCCCGCGGCGGCCCACAGGCGACGATCAGGGTGGGCCCAGCCGTCCCCCGCTCGGAGCCAAGGGGCGCGGGGCCGCTGGTGAGGGTGATGCGGGCCACCCCCTCGTCGAGTTCGTTGGCGTTGACGACTTCGGTGAGCGCTTCCCGCACGGTGGCCGGCGGTGGCGCGTCGAGGGCGAGGCCGTCGGCCGATCGCTCCAGGCGCTCGAGGTGCCGTCGCACCGCGAATGGCACGCCCTGTTCCACCTTGAGCGTTTCGAACACGCCGTCGCCGGTCAGCAGCGCGTGATCCAAGGGCGAGACCCGGGCGTCCTCCTCGGCGGTGAGGCGCCCGTTGACCCAGATCTTCATTGGGGTCGAGCCTACGATCGACACGGTGCACCTTGACCTGACCCCCGAGCAGGAGGACTTCCGCAAGGTCGTGCGCGACTTCGCCGAGCGGGAGATCGCACCCCATGCCGAGGAGTGGGACCGCACGCACACCTTCCCGGTCGACACCGTTCTGGCCATGGGTGAGCTGGGGCTCTTCGGCCTCCCGTTCCCCGAGGGGTACGGCGGCGCTGGCTCCGACTTCACCACGCTGTGCCTGGCCATCGAAGAGTTGGCACGCGTCGACTCGTCGATGGCGATCACCCTCGAGGCGGGCGTGGGTCTCGGTGCCAACCCCGTCTTTCGGTTCGGCACCGAGGAGCAGCGGCAGCGGTGGCTGCCCGACCTGTGCGCGGGGCGCGCCCTCGGTGCGTTCGGGCTCACCGAGCCCGACGGAGGCAGCGACGCAGGGGCGACCAAGACGCGCGCCGTTCTCGACGGCGACGAGTGGGTAATCGACGGGAGCAAGTCGTTCATCACCAACTCGGGCACCGCGATCACGTCGATCATCACCGTCACGGCCACCACCGGGCCGGGGGAGATCAGCGCCATCGTCGTCCCGGCCGGTACGCCGGGCCTGGTGGTGGAGCCGCCGTACCGGAAGATGGGTTGGCACGCGTCGGATACCCACGGCCTGGTGTTCGACGGCTGTCGGGTGCCGGCGGAGAACCTGCTCGGCCAGCGAGGCCAGGGGTTCAGGAACTTCCTCGCCATCCTCGACGACGGCCGGATTGCTATCGCCGCCCTCGCCGTCGGCCTGGCCCAAGCCTGCCTCGAGCAGTCGGTCGCGTACGCCAAGGAGCGGCGGGCGTTCGGCGGCCCCATCGGCCGCTATCAGGCGGTGGCGTTCAAGTGCGCCGACCTGGCAGTGGGCGTCGAGAACGCCCGCAACCTCACCTACAAGGCGGCGTGGCTCAAGGACCAGGGCCGCCCGTTCAAACAGGCGGCCGCCATGGCCAAGCTCTACGCCACCGAAATGGCGGTCACCGCCACCCGTGAGGCAACCCAGATCTTTGGTGGCTACGGCTTTATGGACGAGACTCCGGTCGCCCGCTTCTATCGCGACGCCAAGGTGCTCGAGATCGGTGAGGGAACCAGCGAGGTCCAGCGACTCGTTATCAGTCGAGAGCTGGGGCTCCCTGTCGAAACATGAAGACCGACGACGCCGAGTGGTTGCCTGCCTGGGAGGACCCTGACGCGCCGGCGCGCCCGCCCGCGACCGCTCCCGCCGGAACGCCACCGCCCAGGGCGCCTCAGGGTCACCGCTGGCGCCGTCGCCTGCTGATCGGGGGCATCTCCTTTCTGGCGGTGGTCGTCCTCGCCGTCGGCGCGGGCTACGTCTATTACCGCTGGCGGTTCGCCCAGATCCACAAGCAGGCGATCAACGGGCTTGCCTCCGACACCGGCGTCCTCAACGTGCTCCTTGTCGGCTCGGACAGCCGGGCCAACGTCGAGGGCAACACCGCGTTCAACGACAAGAGCGCCCCGGTCACCGGGCAGCGCAGCGACACGATGATGGTCCTGCACGCCGACACCAATTCCAAGAAGGCGATGATCCTGTCGATCCCCCGGGATCTCTATGTGCCCATCGCCGGCACGACCGGCTCCAACCGCGTCAACACCGCATTCGACAGCGGCGCGCAACGGCTGGTCGACACGATCCAGCAAGACCTCGGCATCAAGATCAACCACTACGTGCAGGTCGACTTCGTCGGCTTCCAGTCGATCGTCAACTCGGTCGGCGGCGTCGACATCTATGTCCCCGCGCCGGCGCGCGACAAGCTCAGCGGCCTCAACATCAAGACGGCCGGCTGCGCCCACCTCGACGGCTTCCAGGCCCTGGCGTGGGCCCGCAGCCGCCACTTCGAGGAGCTCGAGGGCGGCCGCTGGCAGAGCGATCCCACCGGAGACCTCGGTCGCATCCAGCGCCAGCAGGACTTCATCCGTCGCATGCTGCGGAAGGCGCTCGCCACCCGCAATCCCATCAAGGTGAACGGGCTGATCGGCATCGGCATCAAGAACGTGCAGATCGACCAGCACATGTCGAGCAGCGACATCCTGCGGTTGGCCAGCAAGTTCCACTCGCTGAACCCCGACACCGTCGACATGCTCACGCTGCCCACCACCCCGTTCACCACTCGCATCGGGGGGCTTCCGGCCGACGTGCTCCGTCTCAAGCAGCCCGACGCCCAGTCGTTCATCGACCGGGTCAACGGCGTCGTCATTCCGCCGGCGCCCCCGCTGCGCCCCGACGACGTGCGGGTACGGGTGCTCAACGGCACCGGGCAGACCGGCCAGGCGGCCCAGGTGTCAGTCGCCCTACAAGGCCCCGGGTTCAGCATCGCCGACCGGGGCGACGCCAACGGCCGGACCACCCAGACCCTGATCCGCTACGGGAGCGGAGCCCTCGCCAAGGCTCAGCTCCTGCAGAGCTACCTCCAGAACGGCGCCCGCCTGGTGTCGGACCCCAGCCTGCGCACCGTCGACGTCGCCCTGGTCATCGGGTCCGACTACACGGGCGTGCGGGACAAGCCCGCGCCGGTGCCGCCGCCCGCCACTCCGACCACCGTCGCCGGCAAGTCGGGGCCCACCACCACGATCCCGGGTTGTTGATCCTCCTACGCTCAGGGATGTGAAGGTCCTCATCACGGGCGCTGGGGGTGCGCTGGGGCGCGAACTGGTGAACGTGTTCGCCGGACACGACGTCGTCGCCGCGACCCACGAGGCGCTTGATGTCGCCGACCGCGACGCCGTCCTCCAGGCGGTCGGTGCCGCCGCCCCCGACACCGTCGTGCACGCCGGCGCGTGGACGAACGTCGACGGGTGCGAGCTCGATCCCGACACCGCCTTCCGGGTGAACGCGCTCGGCACCCGCAACGTGGTGGACGGGGCGCGGCTCGTCGGGGGCCGCGTCTGTTACGTGTCCACCGACTACGTCTTCGACGGAGGCGCCAACCGTCCGTACGTCGAGTGGGACGCGACCAACCCGGTCTCGATGTACGGCCGCTCGAAGTTGGGCGGCGAACACGAGCTCGGCCCCGAGGACACGACCGTGCGGACATCGTGGGTGTGCGGGCGCTGGGGCAAGAACTTCGTGAAGACCATCCTGGAGCGCGCCAAGACCGGGCAAGGCCTCACGGTCGTCGACGATCAGCACGGGTGCCCCACGTTCACCGAGGACCTGGCGGAGATGATCAGGCGCCTGGTCGTCGAGCGCAGGCCGGGTCTGTTCCACGTCACGAATCAGGGGCCGACGACGTGGTTCGCGCTGGCCCGGGAGCTCGTGGCGCTCGCGGGCCTCGACCCCGAGCAAGTGCAGCCCATCACCACCGCCGAGCTCGACCCGCCGCGGCCCGCGCCCCGCCCCGCATACTCCGTCCTCGACAACGCCGCCCTGCGCTTGGGCGGCGTGGCGTTACTCGCCGACTACCACGAACCACTCGAACGTCTCGTCAAGGAGCTCGTCGCACAATGAGCCGTATCGCAGTGCTGGGTGCTGGGTACGTGGGCCTCACCACGGCCGCATGTTTCTCTCACCTTGGCCACCAAGTGGTGTGCGCAGACATCCTCCCCGACCGCGTCGACCAGCTGTCCCGGGGCGAGGTGCCCATCCGGGAGGCCGGCCTCGAGGAGCTGATTCGCATCGGCCTCGACGGGGGTCATCTCTCGTTTGTCGTGGGGGAGGCGGCGGCCGCCGAGGACTGCGAGTTCTGCTACCTGTGCGTGCCCACGCCCCAGGCCGCGGACGGCTCCGCCGATCTGAGCTTCATCCGCCAGGCGGCATCAGCCGTCGCCCCGATACTTCCGGCCGAGTCGGTGGTCGTGAACAAGTCGACGGTGCCGGTGGGGTCGACCCGTGTCGTCGAGCAGGCGCTCGGCCGCGACGACGTCAAGGTGGCGTCCAACCCCGAGTTCCTCCGCGAGGGCTCTGCCGTGCACGACTTCCTGCACCCGGATCGCATCGTCATCGGTTGCGAGGACCAGGCCACCGCCGGCCGGGTCGCCTCCCTGTTCGAAGGCATCCAGGCGCCGGTGATCGTCACCGACCCGGCGTCGGCCGAGACCATCAAGTACGCGTCCAACGCCTTCCTCGCCACCAAGGTCTCGTTCGTGAACGCCATCGCCAACGTCTGCGAGGCGGTGGGTGCCGATGTGCGCGAGGTCGTGTTGGGGATGGGCTACGACCGCCGCATCGGCTTCGAGTTCCTCAAGCCCGGTCCGGGGTGGGGCGGTTCGTGCTTCCCGAAAGACACCCGAGCGCTCATCCGCATCGCCGAGGATGCCGGGTACGACTTCGACCTGCTCAAGGGTGTTGTCGCCGTCAACGACGAGCAATTCGACCGGGTCGTGGCCAAGGTCGAGCGCATGGTCGGCGGCACCGTCGATGGCCACCTCATCGCCGCGTGGGGGCTCACGTTCAAGGCCAGAACCGACGACCTGCGCGGTTCGCCCGCCCTCGAGGTGGTGGAGCGACTGCAGAAGCGCGGGGCTCGAATCCGCGTCTACGACCCGGCCATCACCGGCAGCACCGATGGTCTGGAGGTGGCGGCCGATCCCTACGCGGCCTGCGAGGGCGCCTCGGTGCTTCTCGTGCTCACCGAGTGGGACGAGTTCCGGTGGCTCGACTTCGAGAAGGTCGGCGGCCTCATGGCCGAGCGGCGCCTGGTCGACGCCCGCAACCTGCTCGACCCCGCGGCAGTCCGCCGCCGCGGCTTCGCCTACGACGCCGTCGGCCGGAGCTGAGGCGTGGCCCGCATCGTCGTCACTGGGGGGGCAGGGTTTCTCGGCTCACACATCTGTGAGTCGCTCATTGCCCGCGGCGATGAGGTCGTCGCCATCGACAACCTGCTGACTGGTTCGGTCGACAACATCGCCCATCTGTTCGGCGAGAAGGGTTTCGTCTTCGTCGAGCACGACGTCACCAATTTCGTCCACGTGAGCGGACCCGTCGATGCGGTCATGCACTTCGCCA
This sequence comes from Acidimicrobiales bacterium, assembly GCA_035948135.1. Taxonomy (GTDB): domain Bacteria; phylum Actinomycetota; class Acidimicrobiia; order Acidimicrobiales; family AC-14; genus CADDZP01. The sequence goes on from DASZJL010000200.1 coordinate 28,349, forward strand.
GCCCGGCGTCGCCCGTCGACTACCTCGAACACCCGATCAAGACGCTCAAGGTGGGGAGCCTCGGCACGCACAAGACACTGGGCCTGGCCAAGGACAAGGGCGCTCGCTTCATGCTGGCCTCGACCAGCGAGGTGTACGGCGACCCCAAAGTGCACCCCCAGACCGAGGACTACTGGGGCCACGTCAACCCTGTCGGGCCCCGCGGCGTCTACGACGAGGCCAAGCGCTTCGCCGAGGCGATGACGATGGCGTACAACCGGTCGCACAACGTCGACGTGCGGATCATTCGGATTTTCAATACCTACGGTCCGCGGATGAGGCCCTACGACGGGCGGGTGGTCTCCAACTTCATCGTGCAGGCGCTCGCCGGCGAGCCGCTCACCGTGTACGGCGAGGGCCAGCAGACGCGGAGCTTCTGCTACGTCGACGACGAGGTGCGCGGGATCCTGGCGCTCCTCGACAGCGACTACGTCGGACCCATGAACATCGGTAACCCGAACGAGTTCACCGTGCTCGAGCTGGCCAAGAAGGTGCTCGAGGTGACCGGGTCGTCATCGGAGATCGTCTACGAGCCCTTGCCCGTCGACGACCCGACCCAGCGCAAGCCCGACATCTCCCTGGCCAAGCGGGTGCTTGGTTGGGAGCCGCGCGTGCCGCTCGAGGAGGGACTGCGCTCTACGGCGGCGTGGTTCGGGCGTGGCTGAGCGGCCGCGCGCCACCGCCGTCGTCGTCAACTACAACGCGCGCGACCACCTCGTGGAGTGCCTGCGCAGCCTGCGGGCCGACGGCGTCGAGGAGATCGTCGTGGTGGACAACGCCTCCACCGACGGGTCGCGGGCCGCGGTCGCCAGGCTCGACCCTGAGGTCGAGGTGGTGCCGACGGGCGGCAACCTCGGGTTCGGCGCCGCCGCCAACCGCGGCCTGGCCGTCGCCAGGGGCGAGTACGTGGCGGTCCTCAACCCTGACGTCGTGGTCGAGAGCGGCACGATGAAGGCGCTCGCCGCGGCGCTCGACGCCGACCCCGGCCTTGGCGCCGTGGCCCCTCGTGTCGACAACCCCGACGGCACCCTGTACCCGTCGGTGCGCGCGTTTCCGACCATGTCCGACGCCGTCGGCCACGCTTTCCTCGGCTTCGTGGCGCCCCGCAATCGCTTCAGCCGGCGCTACCGCATGCTCGACTGGGACCACGCCCGGGCGTGCGACGTCGACTGGGCCTCGGGCACCTGCCTCATGCTGCGAGCCGCCGCGCTGGGCGACCAGGCCCGCTTCGACGAGAGCTACTTCATGTACGTCGAGGACGTCGACCTCTGCTGGCGTCTCCGCGAGGCCGGGTGGCGGGTGGCGTACGAGCCCGCCGGCCGGGTGGTGCACACCGTCGGCGCCTCGAGCGAGCTGGCGCCCTACCGGATGATCCTCGCCCACCACCGCTCGCTGCTCCGATTCTCGGCCCGCACCACCCACGGCGCCAGGCGCCTGCTGCTGCCGATCGTGGCCGCCGGCCTGGCCGTGCGCACGGTGCTGGCGTGGCTGCAACGGGCGTCCCGCGGCCGCCCCCACGCCGCTCCTTGAGCGGGGAACCCGAAACCCTTCGATAACGTTCTGCGCCGAGATGGGCAAGGCATCGTCGTCCAAGAAGGTTTCCCGCGTCGCGCGCACGGGCGGGGGGCGCACCACCCGGCGTAGCAGCGGGTCGTGGGGATTCCCGATGGTCATGGGCATCGTCGTCCTGCTCGGCGTCCTGGGCGTGTGGCTCTCGCGTGACGCCGCTCGCCACAAAGCGGTGGCCGACCAACCCACGGTGAACGACCACTGGCACGCCGCCTACGGCTGGGACATCTGCGGCAACTTCCTGCCCGACCTGCCCCAGCCCCCGACCCTGATCGGCCTGCACACCCACGGCGACGGCGTCATCCACATCGAGCCCCAGGACGCCCTGCTCGACACCGGCAAGCACGCAACGCTGGGTCGCTTCGTGTCCGGCTACCCCGGGCTCAAGCTGTCGAAGAACAGCTTCACGGTGCTGAACCAGACGTGGACCAACGGCGAGCCCAAGTGCGACGGCAAGCCCGGCGAGGTCGTCGTCAAGTCGAACGGCAAGGTCGTCACCGGTGACCCGAACAACCTCCGGGTGCCGAAGAACGGCTGGATCACCGTCGCCTTCGTTCCCAAGGGCACCGACGTCCCACCGCCGCCGAACTGGCAGGACAGGGTGAACCGGGCCAACGGTGGTGCCGGCGAGAGGGGCCCGATGCCGACCGTGGCGCCCTCGGCCGTCACCCCCACGCCTTCGAGCACCCCAAGCCAATCCCCGACGCCATCAACGGCGCCGCCCAGCTCCGCGACACCAGGGCCGCCCACCACGCTGAAGTGAAAGCGGTGGTGCTGGTCGGGGGCGAAGGCACCCGGCTGCAACCCCTGACGTTCACCACGCCCAAGCAGATGTTGCCGGTGGCCGAGGTCACCGTGATCGAGCGCGTCCTCGACCACTTGGCATCCCACGGCGTCACCGAAGCAGTGCTTTCCCTCGGGTACCAACCCGACGCCTTCCTCACCGCCTTTCCCGACGACCGGGCCGCAGGTATCACCCTGTCCTACGCCATCGACCCCGAGCCGCTGGACACGGCCGGCGCCGTTGGGTTCGCGGCGCGGTCAGTCGGTGTCGACGACAGCTTCGTCGTCGTCAACGGCGACGTGCTCACCGACCAGGACCTCACGGCACTCGTCGGCTTCCACCACTCTCGTGGGGCGGCCGCCACCATCGCCCTGACGCGCGTGGAGGACCCGTCGGCCTTCGGCGTGGTAGCGGTCGACGAACAGGGCCGCGTCGAGGCCTTCGTCGAGAAGCCCGCGCCTGGCACTGCGCCCAGCGACCTGATCAACGCCGGCACGTACGTGATCGAGCCGTCGGTGCTCGACCGCATCCCGGAGGGACGCTCGTCCATCGAGCGGCAGGTGTTCCCGGCCATGGTCGCCGAGGGCTGCGTCTTCGCGTCGCCCTCGCCCGCGTATTGGATCGACGTGGGCACGCCGGTCACCTATCTCAAGGCCCAGCTCGACCTGCTCGACGGCGTGCGGGGCACCCCGCCCGCGCCCGGCGCGGCGGACGATGGCGACGGCGTATGGACGCTGGGCCGCCCGGTCGTCAACGGCACCGTCGTCGGTCCCAGCCTCATCGGGGACGCCGCTTACGTGTCCGACGGAGCGCGCGTCGAGCGCTCTGTGGTCGGCGCCGGGGCGCGCGTCGAACGGGATGCTGTCGTGCGTGACTCGGTCCTCCTGCCCGGCGCACTTGTGCGCACGGCCGCTGTGGTCGAGCATTCGGTGGTGGGGGAGCGAGCCGTGGTGGGCCAGGGCACACGGCTGTCGGAGCTGTCGGTCGTCGGAGGGGGCACCACGGTGGACGCAGGTCAGCAACTGGCAGGAGCGCGCGTGCGATGAAGGCCCTGGTCACTGGCGGCGCCGGGTTCATCGGATCGACCCTCGTCGACCGTCTGATCGCCGAGGGTCACCAGGTCGACGTCGTCGACGACCTGTCGACTGGATCGCTGGCCAACCTGGCCGATGCCCGCGCCGAAGGCGAGCACCGCCTCTCGTTCCAGCGCCTCGACATCCGCGATCCTGCCGTCGTCGAGTTCGTGCAGCGCCGAGAGCCCGAGGTCGTGTTCCATCTGGCCGCCCAGGCCGATGTGCGGGTGTCGGTTGAGCGCCCCGCGTTCGACGCCGAGGTCAACGTGATCGGCAGCATCAACGTCCTCGAGGGAGCGCGCCTGGGCGGGGCCCGCAAGATCGTGTTCGCGAGCAGCGGCGGCACGATCTACGGCGAACCCGAGGAGCTCCCGGTCCGGGAGTCGCACTCACAAAAGCCGCTGTCGCCGTACGGGGCCGCCAAAAAGGCCGTTGCGGACTACCTGGGCGTGTACCGGGAGCTGCACGGCCTGGAGTTCACGGCGCTGGCCCTCGCCAACGTGTACGGCCCCCGCCAGGACCCCTTCGGCGAGGCAGGTGTGGTGTCGATCTTCGCCGGCAAGCTGCTGGCCGGAGAACCCTGCATGATCTTCGGCGACGGCGAGCAGACGCGCGACTTCGTCTTCGTCGACGACGTCGTCGACGCCTTCTCCCGGGCCGCAACCAAGGGCAGCGGCCTGCTCATGAACATCGGCACCGGCAAGGAGACGTCGGTGAACGAGCTGTATCGCACGATGGCCGCCAACGCCGGCGTCGTCGCCGACCCCGTCCACGCCCCGGCCCGCACCGGCGAGCTGGCCCGTTCCTCGCTCGACCCGGGCCGGGCCGGCATCCACCTGGGCTGGAGACCGTGGACGAAGCTCGACGACGGCACCAGCGCTGTCCTCAAGTGGATGGCGAGGTCCAAGCCGGAGCCGCACTCCGCCTGAGCTCGTAGGTAACTGGCGGCCGCGCTTCCGACGTCCGGCGCGAGCCGGTCGCCCCCTTCTGTGTCGAAGTTCGCGTGCGCTCTAGCGGAAGAGGTCCTCGTTGTGGGGGCGGACGATCTCGGTCCGGACCGAGCTCTCGCGCAGCCACGAGGGGTCCAGGCCGCGGACGACGGCGACGGGGACGTCGCGGTCCTTGCCCATGACCAGTTCGGCGGCCGAGGACAGCTCGTCGGCGATCGCAACCTCGGTCGCTTGCAGCGTGCGACCCCGCGTGTCTTCGGTGCCCCGCAGGTCGACGATGGCCGCGACTCCGGCGCACCCGAGCGCCACGTCGACCAGCCCCCGGCGCCACGGGCGGCCGAAGGTGTCGGACACCACCACGGCGACGGTCACGCCGGTGCGCGCCCCGAGGGCGTCGCGGATGTGGCGGGCCGAGCGGTCTGCGTCGACGGGAAGGAGGGCGGCGATGCCGTCGTCGACGTTGGAGAGGTCAACGCCTGCGTTGGCGCACACAAAGCCCTGCCGCGTCTCGCTGATCACCAGCTCGTCGCGGCGCCGCAGCACGCGGACCGACTCGCGTTCGATGAGCCGCAGCCGTTCCTCGTCGTCGGCGACCTTCTCGAGCCGGCCCTCGGCCTTGGAGACGATCTTCTGGGTGACGACGACGACGTCACCCTCCTGCAGGTCGGCGTGCGACGCGATCAGCTCGGCGATCTCGTCGCCGGGCCGCACCTCGGGCATGCCCTCGACGGGGAGGACTGTGATCACGCGTCCAACACGGCGCGAGCGAGCGCGGCGGCCTCCGGTACGCCGTGCATGACGGTGGGTGTGACGAGGCAGCGCACGCCTTCGGCCTCCACGGCAGCGGCCAGGTCGGCGTCGGCCTCGTCGATGACGAGCGTCCCCGTGAACGGGGCGTAGAGGCGGGCGACGCCGACCACGGTGGACTCGACGCCGAGCTCGGTCATCAGGCGGTCGGCGGGCCCCTTCAGGGCGGCGCCGGCGACGATCGGGGACACTGCCACCACGTCGTCGCGGCGCTCGGTCATCGCCTTTTCGATACCGGGCAGGGCCAGGATCGGCGCGATCGAGAGGATGGGATTGGAGGGGCAGACGATCACCCGCGAGGCGCGGGCGACGGCGTCGATGACTCCAGGCGCGGGCCTCGCGGACGAGGCGCCCGCGTACCGCACCGCTTTGACTGTTACCGCGTGGCGGCGGCGGACGAAGTAGTCCTGGAAGGCGATCTCGCCCTCGCCCTCGACGTCGAGGCGCGTCTCGACGCGGTCGTCGGTCATGGGAACGACGTGGAGGCCGAGGCCCCAGCTGCTCGCGATCTCATTCGTGATCTCGCTGAGCCTGGCTCCTTCGGACAGGCGCTGCGTGCGGTAGAGGTGGATGGCCAGGTCGCGGTCGCCGAGGCGGAACCACGTGAGCCCGCCGTAGCGCTCGAGGGCGTCCATCACCGTCCACGTCTCGCCCGCCAGGCCCCATCCGGTTTCGGGGTTGACGGCACCGGCCAGCGTGTACACGACGGTGTCGATGTCGGGGCTGACGTGCAGGCCGTGGAACACCACGTCGTCACCCGTGTTCACTACCGCGGTCACGTCGCCCGGATCGCTGACCTGCAGCAAGCCCCGGAGAAAGCGAGCGGCGCCGACGCCTCCGGCCAGCGCGGTGATCACCCCGCGGAAGCTACCCCGTCGGTAACCTCAGTAGGAATGGACGTGGCCCCGCGCGTCGACAAGCTGCTTGCCAAGGCCGTTGACGAACAGGTCAGTGAGCAGCGATTCATTCGAGAGGCACTCGAGGATGTCGCGGCGCGCCTTGCGCACGTCGAGGTCACTACTGCAGCGTTGGCCGACAAGATCGAGCCCTGGTCCGACCCGGGGGCGGCGACAGCTGACTTGGCGGTACGGGTCGAGAAGCGGATCGGCAAGCGCTTCGACGAGCTGGCTATGACCCTCGACGACCTGGCCGTCACCATCGAGGAGCGGGCCGTCGAGGTCATGTCCGAGGACCTGAGCGTCGTGGCCGAGGAGCTGCGGAAAGCGGTGGCCGAGCTGGCGCGGCTGCTGGTGCGCGACCGCACCCGCATCGGCCGCACGCTCACCGAGCACCGCAACGCCATCCTGGCCGAACTGCGCATGCCGGCCGCCAACGGGCACACGGTCGACCTCGGCGACAACAATGACGACGACGAGGACGAGCCCGACGTGGTCAACGGCAACGGCCGACGCCTCCTCCGCCGGCTTCGCTGAACGATCGCCGCTGCCGCGGCAATACTGCGCCCGTGCGAGGTCGGGACCTGGTCAAGCGAGTGCCAGGCGTCGGTCCGTTGGCACAGAAGGCCAGTGGCCTCCGTCAGCAGCTCGACGCACTCGAACGCACCCGGCGCAATCAGGCGGCCATCGCCCTGGCGCTCGCCCGGGCCGCACCGCCGCCGGCGGTCGATCCGTGGTCGCCGCCGCTCCCGTCGTGCATGTGCACACAGGCCCGGTGCTCGAGCCCCGCGTATGCGGAGTGGTGCGGCCGTCTCGCCCTGCGACCGCTGTTCAACCGCAAGCCCTGGGAGTACGCGTACGCCGCGGCCGTGCTCGACGACGCCGGTGTCCTCGACGACGGTCGGCGCGGGATCGGTTTCGGCGTGGGCCGAGAGCCCTTACCGGCCTACCTCGCGTCCCGCGGCTGCTCGGTGGTGGCGACCGACCAGCCCGCGGACTCGGCCGGCGCGTCCCAGTGGGCGTCGACGGGGGAGTACGCGGGAACCCTCGACGGTCTGGCGAACGCCGAGGTCTGTGCCGCGGACGTCTTCGCCGAGCGTGTGTCGTTCCGGCCCGTCGACATGCGGGCCGTGCCCTCCGACCTGACGGACTTCGACTTCTGCTGGTCGCTGTGCGCCTTCGAACACCTGGGCTCCCTCGACGCCGGCATGCGCTTCGTCGAGCGATCCCTGCAGTGCCTCCGCCCCGGCGGTGTCGCCGTGCACACCACCGAGCTCAACCTGTGGAGCGATGACCGCACCCTGGCCCAGGGTCCGACGGTGCTCTACCGGAGGCAGGACATCGAAGCGCTGGCGGCGCGCCTCGAGTCCACGGGCCACACGGTCGCGGCCCTCGACTTCGACCCCGGCGACGGCGTGCTCGACGGCTACATCGACGGGCCGCCCTGGCTGCAATGGCCCGAACGACCGGTCCTTCGCGTCGACATCGGCGGCTTCGTCACAACGTCCTTCGCGCTGGTCGTCACCAGAGGAACGGCACCACCAGGATCCCGATGAACAGGGCGTGCATCACCGGGATCGCCAGGCGCCCCGCAGTGCGGAACCGCCGGCCCGACCACGGCCACAGGTGGCGCCACCCGGCGGCCAACACGATCGTGAACGCCACCATGGCGGGGAACAGGTAGCGGCCGCTGATCGCCTCGACCTGCGTCGGCGGCACGGTCTGGAGAACCGCAGCGGCGCCGACGCACAGGATGGCGGCCGTGAGGACGGACAGGGCCGGCAGCGGAAGCCCACGGCGCAGGGCGAGGGCGACGGCCCCGGCAACCCCCGCGGCCACCAGTACGGCCAGCGCCCACTGGATCCCCACCGGGAATAGGGGGATCGGCACCTGCCAGCCGACCGTGCCCCAGAACGACCCGAAGCCCTCGGCGGCGCGGCGCGTGAGGATCCCCGACGAGTCGACGACGGCGCCGGGCTGGCGCACGAGGCCGTCCACCGAGTCGACAGCGCCGTCGAATACCCGGCGCACTGGACTCGGCAGTGCTGACGGGGCGCTGAGGACCGCCGATCGCGCGGAACCGTTGGTGATGAAGTTCGGGCCCGGAACGTCGACGGTGGGGTCGACGTAGGCGCCGGGCTGGCTGGGATCGAATGGGCCGAGGGTGACGTCGTCGACGGCCACCGTTCCGGTTCCCTTCGCCGTCAACGCGACGGACAGGAAGTCCGGCTTGACCGGCACCTTCCCGGTGACAACGACGGGACGCCACTCGGGCGCGGCTTCCTGTTCGGTGTGGGCGATGAGGCCGGTGTCTGTCCCGACGTCGAGGGCGAACGTCCCCGACCCGCGCATCCAGACGGCGGCCCGCACGTTCTCGCCCCCCAACTCGTCGGCGTCGACGAGCGGCACCTGCTGGGTGACCTGGTACGACGACGGCGTCAGACAGATGGCCCACGTGTCGCCGTGGCCATCCCGGCAGCGCGCTGTTCCCACCGTTGTGGCCCGGCGCCAGCTCGAGAGCCGAGCGTCGGCGCTCGTCAGGAGCACGATGGCCGTGATGGCCTCGAGCGCCGCGAGGGCGGCGAGCATCGGCCGCGGGTGACGTCGGAGACGGACTGCGATCGCCACGAGGACGACCGGAATCAGGGGCACGAACGTGCGCTTGGTGAGCACGCCGAGGACGAGCAGGAGGACGATCAGAGCGAACCAGGGGAGCGGCCGCGCCACGCGGCCCGCGTCGAGCACGCCCGCGAGCAGGAGCAGGAGCAGGAGCGCGGCCAGGAGTTGCGCGAGGGCGTCGTTGTTCACCGAGCCGGCGTAGAGCACGAACGTGGGCACGGCCACCGCGAGGGCGGCCGGCACCTCGGCCCAGAGTTTGCGGCCGAAGAGCAGGCGTCCGGCTGCACCGCACGACCACACCACGCCGGCGGCCAGCACCACACCCACCAGGCGGAGCAACCCGAGGCGGGCGACGACCGGCATCCCTCCGAAGGGACGCATGAGGACAGCAGCGACGTCGTAGTAGAGCGGCGGATGATTCAGCTCGGTGGGGCCGGGGACAACACCCGCGGCCAACGCGTTGCGGGCGCCCGGCAGCCAGCGGCCGGCGTGAGCGGCGCGCATGGACTCGACGATCTGGCGCTGCACGTCGGCGTCGATGCGGGCGAGTCGCGGCGACGGTGCCTTGAACGGCAACAGGCTCTCGCCCGCGTCGAACCCGCCTCTGCGGACGACCTCGACGTGCACCATGTGTTGGGGTTCGTCCGGCGTCTGCCACGGCGGGATGATCAACGCGTAGCCCACGGCGAGCAGCTCGAACACCAGCAGGACCCAGAGGGGACCGGCGGCCCGGCGCCCGGCGGTGCGGTTGATCACCCACCACCCGGCGGGCACGAGGGCGAGCACGACGAGCACGGCGACGGCGAGGGCCAGCCCCTCGGCGGCGCTGCTCCCTCTCCATGGCCAGAACGGCCCAGGTACGCCCGTCACAACGGCGACGAACCGTAATTGGGCCGTGCGACCGTCAGCTGGTCAGGAGGGCCCCCCTACTACGATGCACTGGGTGAAAGCGGCAGAGCTCGTGTCCTCGCGCGAGCTGATGGTGAACCTCACGCTGCGCGAGCTGCGCGGCAAATACAAGCGCTCGGTACTCGGCTGGACCTGGTCGTTGCTGAACCCGCTGGCGTCGATGATCATCTTCACCATCGTCTTCAGCTTCTTCCTGAAGGTGAAGCCACCGGTGGGCGACCCCAGCGGCCTGCACAACTTCGCGTTCTTCCTGCTGTGCGGGATGCTCCCCTGGAACTTCCTCCAGAACGGGATGATGGGCGGGATGAGCGCCCTCATCGGCAACGCCAACCTCATCAAGAAGGTCTACTTCCCGCGCGAAGTCCTCGTGTCGGCCGTTGTCGCTGCCTTCGACGTCTCGTTCCTGATCGAGATGGGCGTGCTAGCTGCCGCGCTGCTCATCGCCGGCAACTTCATCATCCCGTGGATCCCGGTCGCGCTTTTCATCATCGTCGTGCTCACGG
>DASZJL010000201.1:0-11162 GCA_035948135.1 Acidimicrobiales bacterium
CTCGCCCATGTTTTGGACCGTAGCGCAGCACCTGAATGGTCCTCATGGCCATCCCCCACCCCGCTCCAGGCAGTGGCTACGGTGCTGCCAAATCGGGACAGACCCGGCTTGAAAGTTTCGAGTGGGCCCCGTTAGGGTCACCGACTCGTTGTCCTAGAACCCGTTTTGACAACACACGAACCGACGAACCCCCGAAGGCGAGTGGAGGCCAAGCTTGACCCCACGGAACCAACGGCGGCTCGGCGTGCTCGTCGGGATTTCACTAATTCTCGCTCTTCTCGGCGCGGCGTCCGCTGCTGCAAGTCCGATCCAAGACAAGCAAGCTGAAGCAGCGCGTATCCAGGCTCAGCTGGACGCGCAAGGCAACAAAATCAGTCAGCTGGACGAGCAGTACAACCGCGCGCAGATGAACGTGGCGTCCACCCAGGCGGGTTATGCGAAGGCGCAAGCCGACTTGGCTGCGGCCAACGCTCGTTTCGCGCAGGTGAAGTCACAGATGTCGCAGGCTGCGGTCAACGCGTACATGCACGGCGGCAACACGAGCATGATCGAGCAGCTCGTGAAGAGCAACGGCAAGGACCTGGCGGTGCGCAAGACCTATGTCGAGGCGGCGGCCGCGGACCAGAACTCGACGCTCGATGCCCTCAAGGCCGCCCGACAGGACCTCCAGGCCCAGCAGGCAAACCTCAAGAACGCGGCCGACAGCGCGAAGTCAGCAGCCGCCTCCCTGGCGTCTCAGAAAGCCGCCATCGACGCCGCCATCTCTGCCCAGCAGGCCACGCTCAACAAGGTCAAGGGCGACGTCGCGGCCCTGATTGCACAGCAGCAGGCGGCAGCCGCGGCCGACGCGCAGCGCCGGGCCCAGCAGGCGCTGAGCCAGGCGGCGACCGCGAAGCCCAGGGCCAAGGGCCCCGCGGTCCCCGCAGGTCCCCCGCCGCCCGTCGGTCACGGTGCCGGCGCCGCCGTGGCGGCGGCCGAGTCTGTGATCGGCGACCCGTACGTCTACGGCGCCGCCGGTCCGAGCTCCTTCGACTGCTCGGGTCTCACGATGTGGGCCTGGGCCCACGGCGGCGTGTCGCTGCCGCACTCGTCGCAGTCGCAGTACGCCAGTACGACGCACGTCGCCATCTCGGCCGTGCAGCCCGGCGACCTGCTCTTCTACTACTCCGACATCCACCACGTCGCCATGTACGTCGGCGGCGGGATGATGGTCGAAGCACCCCACACGGGCGCCAACGTCCGTGAGGTGCCGATGCGCCTGGACTCGCTGGTCGGCGCCGGCCGCCCCGGCTAGGGCTGCAGCCGGCTCGACGCGAACCGATCGCGGCAGCGATCGGAGCAGAAGTAGACGCGCTCACCGTCGACGACCATTGACGCCGGCGCGTCACTGCGACGAACTTGCATGCCACACACCGGGTCGGTGGCGTGTTCGGCGCCGCCCCCAAAGCGTTCGCGGTTGCGATGCAGCCAATAGAGGACGGCGAACACACCGAGGAACAGGATGTTCAGGAACGTCGTGTAGTTCCACTGGAAGTGGGTGGCGACGATCTCCTTGCTGGTCGAGTGCTCGGGCACGGCGCCGAAGAGCGAGAACAGGCCTTCGACGAGCAGCCCCGCCGCTGACATCACGGCCCAGAAGGTGAGCGTGAGACGGATGGCGAGGCGGGTCCCGTAGTACTTGCGGTAGATCAGCACGAGGGGGAAGGCGATGAGGTCGGCGAAGATGAAGCTGATCACCCCGCCGAAGCTGATGCCGCCCCGCCAGAGGGCGGCGGCCATCGGCACGTTGCCGATCGAGCAGACGAAGCTGATGAAGGCGATGAACGGGCCAAGGATGACGTTCTGCAGCGTCGTCCAGAACCCGTGGCCGCTGAGGAAGACGTCGTTCCAGACGTGCGTCGGCACGATGACGGCGAGGAAGCCGGCAACCACGTAGCCGATGACGAGCTCCTTTCGGAGCATGGTGATGTCAGCCATCGTGTAGGACGCGGCGTCGCTCCACGCCGCCTTCGAGGTCAGCTTCTCGTGCCACGGCATGTGCTCGAGCTGCTCCTGGCGCTCCTCGCTCACGCCGGCCATGGCCTCGTGGTCGTGGCCGCCACCCTCCGCGTGCCGCACGTGCGCACGCGCCCTCGCGGTCACCCGTCGGTTGAGGACGACGCCCCCGAGGAGGATCAGGAGCACGATCATGATCACGCCGCCGACGAACTCGGCCACTGCGAACTGCCATCCGAGAAGGATGAGGAGGACGACGCCGAGCTCGATCACCAGGTTGGTCGAGGCGAACATGAAGACCATGGCCGACAGGAAGTCGGCTCCCTTCTCGTACAGCGACTTGGCCATCGCGGTCGCCGCGTACGAGCAGGAGGACGACACCATTCCGAAGAACGTCGCCCGGGTCACGGCGGGCGGCCGGTGGTCGCCCATCACCCGCTGCATCTGCTCCTTGGAGACGAAGGCCTGTACCGCGCCCGAGAGCCCGAAGCCGAGCACGAGCGCCCACAGCGTCTCCCAGAACATGAAGAACGCCTCGCGCAAGCTGTTGAGAACGTCGTTCAAGAACGCACAAGCCTTGCGATCGCGGCGGAGGCCTCGGCCACCTTGGCGTCCGCCTCAGGGCCGCCGCTGGCGACGGCCTCCCGGACGCAGTGCCCGAGGTGGTCGTCGAGCAGCTCGAGGGCGACCGACTCGAGGGCCTTGGTGGCAGCGGAGATCTGCGTGAGGACGTCGATGCAGTACGTGTTCTCCTCGACCATTCGCTGCAGACCGCGGACCTGGCCCTCGATCCGCCGCAGCCGCTTCAGCACCGCGTCCTTGTTCTGGCTGTACCCCGGAGGTCGGCTGGAGGTCATCCAGCAACGATACCCCTAGGGGGTATCTATGCCTAGACCGCCGTCCAGCCGCCGTCCACCGCGAGGACCTGGCCGGTGACGTAGCTGCCGGCGTCGCTGGCGAGAAAGAGGAGGGCACCGTCGAGCTCGTGGGGCTGGCCGGGGCGGCCCATGGGCGCCTTGCGCCGCACCCACGCCATCGACTTCTCGTCGGCGAACATCTCGGCCGTCATCTCGCTCTCGAACCATCCCGGCGCGAGCGCGTTCACCCGCACGCCGCGGCGAGACCACTGGCCGGCCAGCTCCCGGGTGAGGGCGATGAGCCCGCCCTTGCTGGCCGCGTAGCTCGGGAACGGGATCTGGCCGGCGCTCACCAGGCCGAGGATGGAGACGACGTTGACGATGTTGCCCCGGCCCGCTTCGAGCATCGACCGGCCGACGAGCTGGCTCATGGCGAAGGCGGCGGTGAGGTTGACCTCGAGGACATCCGCGAAGCGTTCCGGCGTCTCCGACTCGGCGGGCTCGGGCACGCCGACACCGGCGTTGTTGACGAGGATGTCGATCCGTCCGAAGCGGTCGAGCGCGGTACGGACCAGGCGCTCGCGGTCGTCGGACTCGACCACGTCGCAGGGCACCGGCACGCCATCGATCTCCTCGGCCAACGGCTCCAGCCGATCGGCGCGACGGGCGGCGACGACGACGGTGGCGCCGGCGCCGGCGAGGACCTGCGCGAACCGTGCTCCAAGACCGCTCGATGCGCCGGTGACGATCGCCACCCGATCGTCGAGCCGGAACGGCTGGAAGACGTCCATCTACGCGAGGAGGTCGCGCACGAGTACGGGCTGGAGCCCGCGGGCGCGGGCGTCGGCGACGAGTGTCGGAAACGCGGTGACAGTGCCCGCGTGGCCGGTGTGCAGGCTGACGATCGAGCCTGGCTTCAGTCCTTGGCGGACCCGAGCCTCGACGGCGGCCGCGCCTGGGTCCAGGTAGTCACTGGGGTCGACATCGAAGCCGCACACGACGCCATAGCCCGCCAGCCCGGCCTCCTCCATGACGACGGGCGGGTAATTGCCCTCCATGCCGGACGGACGGAAGAAGCGACCGGGGCTCCCGGTCTGGGCCGCGAGCACGTCGCGGCAGCCGATGACCTCGCGCCGGACCGTCGCCGCGCCCGCGCCCCGCAGCTGCGGATGGGTCAACGTGTGGTTCTCGAGCTCATTGCCGTCCGCGAGGATGCGGCGGGTCATCCCGGGGTTCTGCTGGAGCCACGTTCCGACCGCGAAGATGGTGATCGGGGCGGCCAGTCGCTTCGCCTCGTCGAGCAACTGCTGGGTGAGCACGAGGTCGCCCGAGCCGTGGAAGGTGAAGGCCACCATCTTGCGGTCACGCGGGCCGCTGTAGACGAGCTGGGCGGGCCCTGTGTGCTGGGTCGTCGGCGGCTCGGTCGGCGGCGCGCCAGTCGTCGTGCTCGTCGGCGTTCCGATCACCTTGTGAACGGACTTCGAACACGCCGCCAATCCGGCCGCGGCTGCGGCGATGAACGTGCGTCTGGAGAGGGCCATCACTCGGGGAAGCTAGCTATGTACCCTTCCGCGTCGGTGGCGGCCGACCGACCGTACGTGGCAGTGGTGGGAGGCGGTGAGGCGGGCGCGGACGCTCTCGCAACGGCCGAGGACGTGGGGCGCCATCTCGCCCAGCGCGGTGCCGTCGTCCTCTGCGGCGGCCTCGGCGGTGTGATGGAAGCGGCGTGCCGCGGCGCCAAGGCCGAGGGCGGCACGACGGTCGGCATCCTGCCGAGCGGCGACCGTCGCCAAGCCAACGAGTACGTCGACATCGCCATCGCGACGGGTATGGGCGAGGCGCGCAACGCCCTCGTCGTGCGCGCCGCGGACGTGCTCATCGCGGTCGACGGCGAGTTCGGCACCTTGTCGGAGATCGCCCTGGCCCTGCGGACGGGCACGCCGGTCGTCGGCATCGCCACGTGGGAACTGGCGATCGGCGGCCAAACGGTGGACGCCATCCTGCGCGTCCACGACCCGGTCGCGGCCGTGGAAGCGGCGCTGGCGCTCGCACAGTCGTAGCCTCGTTCCAACTGCGCACAAGGGGGCAGAAGTGGCCGAGTTCACGATGACGATCGACGGGCAGCCGACGCCGACGGCGGGGACGTTCGACGTCCTCAACCCGGCGACCGGCGAGGTGTACGCCCAGGCGCCCGAGTGCTCCAAGGAGCAGCTCGACGCGGCGATGGAGTCCTCGGCCAAGGCCTATCGGGACTGGAAGGCCGACGAGGGCGTTCGCCGGGAGGCGCTGCGTCAGGCGGCCGGGATCCTGATGAGCGCGTCGCAGGAGATCGCCCCCATCCTCACGGCCGAGCAGGGCAAGCCGATCAGCGACGCCAACATCGAGCTCATCGCGGCCGGCATGTGGCTGCAGTACTACGCCGACCTCGAAGTGCCCCGTGAGGTCATCCAGGACGACGACGCGGCGTTCGCAGAGGTCATCCGCAAGCCGCTCGGCGTCGTTGCTGCAATCACCCCGTGGAACTTCCCGGTGACGCTCGCATCCTGGAAGATCGCCCCCGCGCTGCTCGCCGGCAACACGATGGTGCTCAAGCCCTCGCCGTACACCCCGCTCTCGACGCTGAAGATCGGTGAGCTCCTGCGCGACGTCTTCCCGCCGGGCGTGTTCAACGTCGTGAGCGGCGGCGACGGGCTTGGGGCGTTGATGACCGAGCACCCGATCCCCCGCAAGGTCAGCTTCACGGGGTCGGTGGCCACCGGCAAGAAGGTGGCGGCCGCCGCGGCCCCCGACCTCAAGCGCGTCACGCTCGAGCTCGGCGGCAACGATCCCGCCATCCTCCTCGACGACGTCGACCCCGCCGATGTCGCCGACCGCGTGTTCCGGGCGGCCTTCGCCAACAACGGCCAAATCTGCTCCGCGGTCAAGCGCGTGTACGTGCCCGAGGCGATGTACGACGACGTGGTCGAGGCCATGGCCACCCAGGCCAAGTCGCAGAAGGTCGGCGACGGCACCGACCCCGACACGCAGTTGGGCCCGATCAACAACAAGCCGCAGTACGACCGGGTGTCCGAACTCGTGGCCGACGCCATCAAGGGCGGCGCCCGGGCAGCCGCCGGCGGCAAGCCGATGGACGGTCCTGGCTACTTCTTCGAGCCCACGATCCTCGCCGACATCTCCGACGGCACCCGCATCGTCGACGAGGAGCAGTTCGGGCCGGCGCTTCCCCTGATCCCCTACCGCGACATCGACGACGCGGTGGAGCGGGCCAACGCCACCCACTTCGGGCTCGGCGGCTCGGTGTGGGGCGGCGACGCCGACCGGGCCGCGCAGGTCGCCGAACGCCTCGAGTGCGGCACGGCGTGGGTGAACACCCACCTCGCCCTCGCGCCGCACCAGCCCTTCGGTGGGGCCAAGTCGAGCGGCCTCGGCGTCGAAAACGGCACCTGGGGGCTCTACGGCTTCACCGAGCTGCAGGTCCTGCACCGCGCCAAGCGCTAACCGGCGGGCGTCACTCCCGCTCGAGCATCTGGTCGACCAGCGACTCGACCAGGCGCCGGTCACGCTCGCCCAGGCGGGCGATCTTCTGGGTCAGGGCGCTCGCCCCGTCCCTCGATGCGCTGCTCGACGCCGACCTCGTCTTGGTCAGCCGGCCCACATGGCGGCTCAGCTCCTCGGGCGACAGCTCGAGGACACCGGCGATCTTGGCGAGGACCTCCGGGGCCGGGTTCGGCAGGACGCGGACTCCCCCGTAGGAGGTCTTGGCGCCGTTCTCCAGGTCCTTCCACGTCGACTCGGGCACCTTCGACTGCTTGGCGGCCTCGCGCCGGCTCAGCCCAACCTTGTCCCGCTGCTGGCGCAGGTAGACCCCAAACTCGACCCAGCGCTCAGCCTCGTTCACGGATGAATGTTCGCGTTGCCGCCCGCGATCCGTCACATCGCGTGGGGACGGAGGGAGTCGAACCCTCACTGTCGACAGTTTTAAGCCGCCGGCCTCTGCCAGTTGGGCTACGTCCCCCACGAAGGGTACGTGCAAGGGTATTGGGCATGAGCGATCCGAACCGCCCAGAGAACAACGTCCCCCAGCCGCCCCCGGGGACGCCCCAACCGCCGCCGACGACGCCGCCGCCCATCACGCCACCACCCCCGCCGGCTGCGCCGCCGCCGCCTCCGCCGCCGTCCCCTCCTCCCTCGACGGCCCCGCCTGCACCTCCGCCGCGTCCGCCCGAGGCACCGGCGCCCATGCCCGACAACGCCGCGACCGACGTGCTGCCGCCCGAGGAACCGCCCGCCCGATGGGTGGGATTCGTCACGAGCATCGGCTTGGCGCTGGCCATCGTCGTCACGGCCCAGGTCCTGGCGGCCATCGCCGAGGGTTTCGCACTCAAGCGCACCGAGCCCCAGGGAATACCGAGCGACGTCTTCCACCGCCTTGGGTACGCCTTCAGCAACCTGGGCGGCACCGTGCTGCTGTTCCTCGTGGTGGCGGTGGTGCTGGTGTCGCTGCCGGTGTTCATGGAGCGGCGCACGAGCGCCCGCCAGGAGAGCACGGCGGCGATCACACTCGGCCTGACGGTGGTCATGGCCATCGTCATCGGGGTCGGCAGCATCCTCGCCGTCCGCTACAACCTGCACCTCTATTCGGCCAGCAAACGGGCCGTCCCGTCCTACGTCCGCATCCAGTTGGTGTTCTTCCTGCTCGGCGCCTTGGGCACGGGCGCCATCGCCCTGTTCGCCGCCCTGACGGCGCTCGGCCTACGTGATCGGGGCGACGGATCCGCCGAACCGATGGAGGCCGAGGCCAGTTAGGCTTTGCGCGTGGCGACCGGTGAACGGATCACGGCGGAAGGGCGGGGCGCGCTCGTTCACCTGCCGCGCCAACCCGAAGCCGAGCCCCTCACCGACCCGCGCCAGAGCGATGTCGATGAGTGGGGCCGCTCCGAGCACACCCGCGAGTTGGCCCGCCGCGTCTACGGCCCGCTGTACCGCCAGCTCTTCCGGGTCGAGTGGGAAGGTCTCGAGAAGATCCCCACCGAGGGCGGCGCCCTGTTGGTAGCCAACCACGCGGGCGCGATCCCCTCGGATGCGCCGGTGATCATGCACGGCATCGAGGAGGAGCTGCACCGGCCCGTCTACGGCCTGGCCGACCACATCTTCAAGGCCATGCCCATCGTCGGCACCATGTGGGCCCGGGCCGGCGGCGTGGCCGCCCACCCCGAGAACGCCTACCGGCTGTTGCGTGAGCAACAGCAACTGGTGCTCGTCTTCCCCGAGGGCACGAAGGGCCCGGGAAAGCTCTACAGCGAGCGCTACCAGCTGCGGCGATTCGGTCGGGGCGGCTTCGTCGAAATCGCCATGCGGGCGGGGGTGCCGGTCATCCCCATCGCCGTCATGGGCGCCGAGGAGTCGATGCCGATCGTCTACAAGAACGCCGCGCTGGCCAAGCTCCTCGGCCTTCCCTACGTCCCGCTCACCGCCAACATGCTCTTGCTGGGACCGCTCGGGCTGGTCGCCTACTTCCCGTCCAAGTTCAAGTTGCGCGTGCTCGACCCCGTGCACTTCGACGTGCCGCCCGACCAGGAGCGCTACTCGCGCAGCCGCATCATGGACGAGGCCGAGGACATCCGGCTCCGGCTCCAGGACAACCTCTACGACATGCTCCGCCAGCGGCGCAGCGTGTGGTTCGGGTAGCGGTCCGCGCATGGGTCGCCGCGTCCTCGTCACCGGCCTGAGCACGTTCTGGGGCGGCCGCCTGGCCCAGGCCTTGGAGAAGGACCCCGACGTCGACGTCATCGTCGGCCTCGACACCCAGGAGCCGCGCGTCGAGCTCGAGCGCACCGAGTACGTGAAGGCCGACCAGTCGTACTCGATCCTCAGCCGCATCGTGCAGGCCACCCAGGTCGACACCATCCTGCACACCTTCCTGATCGTCGACTCCACCCGCATGAGCGGTCGGGCGCTGCACGAGATCAACGTCATCGGCACGTTGAACCTGCTCGCCGCCGCGGGCGCCGCCGGCAGCCCGGTCCGCCAGGTCGCGGTGAAGTCGTCCACCCTCGTGTACGGGTCGTCGTGGGAGGACCCGGTGTGGTTCCGCGAGGAGATGGCGCGGACGCACTCGGCGAAGACGCGCGTCGAGCGGTCGCTGCTCGAGGCCGAGAGCTACCTGCACGACTTCGCCGAGGACAACCCCCACGTCGTCGTCACCCTGCTGCGGTTCTCCAACGTCTTGGGCACCGACATCATCACGCCGACCAGCAAGGCCCTACAGCTGCCGGCCGTGCCGTCCATCCTCGGCTTCGACCCCCTGGTTCAGTTCGTCGAAGAGGACGACGTGATCAGGTGCCTCGAGTTCGTCATGAGCGAGCAGGTGCCGGGCATCTACAACGTGGCCGGCGACGGTCGCCTGCCCTGGAGCGAGGTCGCCAGGATCTGCGGGAAGCGCACGTGGCCGCTCCCACCGGTGTTCACCAATGTCGCGGCCGGCGCGCTCGGGCGCGTCGGCGTCGAGCTTCCCTCCGAGCTGCTCGACCTCATGCGCTACGGCCGCGGCGTCGACAACCGCCGTCTCAAGCGGGCCGGCTTCCAGTACCGGTACACGTCGGCGGGCGCGGTCGAGAACTTCGCCCGGGCCAGCCGCCTGCGCAACACGGTGGGCGACAGCCGGCCTGCCTACAAGTACGAGCGCGAGGTCGAGAACTTCTTCCAGCACTCGCCCGCCGTCGTCCGCAACGAGTAGCGCCCTGAGCCTGGTTCGGACCGAGATCGACGGCGGCGTTGGTCTGGTCACTCTCGACGATCCGAAGCGGCGGAATGCGCTCTCGCTCGACATGGTCGCCGAGATCGTGGCCGCCTTCGACTGGCTCGAGGCCGAGGAGCAAATCGCAGCAGTCGTGATCACCGGGGCTCCGCCCGCCTTCTGCGCGGGCGCGGACCTGTCCCACCTCGGGCAGGCCGGCGAGGGTTCCGGCGGCGAGGGGCTGCGCTCGGTCTACGACGGGTTTCTGCGCGTGCAGCGATCGACGCTGCCGACCGTCGCCGCCGTCAACGGGCCGGCAGTGGGCGCCGGGGTGAACCTGGCTTTGGCGTGCGACGTGCGCATCGCAGCGCGGTCGGCGCGGTTCGACACGCGGTTCCTGAAGCTGGGCCTGCACCCCGGGGGCGGTCACACGTGGATGATGAATCGCGTGCTCGGCCCTCAGGGGGCGGCCGCCACGGTCCTCTTCGGCGACGTCCTCGACGGCGAGGCCGCCGAGCGCCACGGCCTCGCGTGGCGCTGCGTCGACGACGACGAGTTGGTCGAGTCGGCCCGTGCTTTCGCGGCCAACGCTGCCAACGCGCCCCCCGCGCTGGTGCGAAAGGTCAAGGAGACGCTGCACCAGATGGCGGACGTCTCCGAGTCCGCGGACGCGGTCTCCATCGAGTTGGGCGCCCAACTCTGGTCGATGCAGCAACCCGACTTCGCAGAACGCCTGAAGGCAAGGCGCAAGAAGTGAACGCCGCGCGACGCGATACTCGCCGGTGTGGACGGGATGAGGTACGTGAGAATCGAGTCCGACGAGTCGGGGGGCTCTCGCTCCGTGGACGTCGATGTCGCCGTCGAGGAGCAGCCCTTCGCGGCGGGTGTGCCACCGCTGCTCGTGGCACCGCCGATCGACGCGACGGCAGCCACGTTCGTGGAGTTCCCACCCACGGTTCGGGACACTGACCCGCATCCGACGCCGCGTCGGCAGTTCGCAGTCATACTCAGCGGCGTGGCTGAGACGCGGACAAGTGACGGCGCCGTTCGCCGGCTCGAGGCTGGGTCCGTCGTCCTCCTGGAAGACACACACGGCGCGGGCCACGTCACAACCGTGATCGACCCGCCATTTCGAGTCCTGTTCGTGGCTCTGGACGACGCATAGGCGGACGTGGCACGCGTACTCGAGAGGTGACCACACATCAGACGGCGGGCCGTGACCGCAGGTCCCTGGTGGAGAGTGTGTCCACGACGGCCTGAGCGTTCAAGCGCAGCGCACTTCCGATGTCGTCGAGCGGCACAGAGTCGTACTCGAAGCCACACTCATCGCAATGGGTCACGCCCCAATCGTCGCACGACGCCATGGCGGAACGGCACGGTGTGCCGGTGGCGGCGGGGCAGACTGACGCTGTGCAGGAGCAGGGTGGCGATCCCGCTTGCTGGGCGGACCGGGTCTGCGACGAGTGTGGCGGCATCGTGCAGGATGACGAAGACCACGTTTGCCGTGCGGATCTGACCGCCGCTAAGAGATCGGCTGACGTCGCGGGGTCACGAAGCCCTGGAAAATAAGCGTT
>DASZJL010000202.1:0-14149 GCA_035948135.1 Acidimicrobiales bacterium
GCAGGTAGTCGGGGCCGCCGGCCTTGGAGCCCACGCCCGACAGGCCGTAGCCGCCGAACGGCTGACGGCCGACGACCGCGCCGGTCGTGGTGCGGTTGACGTACACGTTGCCGGCCCGCAGCTCGGCCGCGGCCTGCTCGATGTGGGCGGGCGACCGCGACAGCACGCCCGCAGTGAGTGCGTAGTCGGTGTCGTTCGCGAGTGCGAGGGCCTCCTCGAACGACGAGGCGCGCAGCACCGTCAAAATCGGCCCGAAGATCTCCTCGGTGGCCAGGCGGGAGCGGGGCGACACGTCGGTGACGATCGTCGGCCCCACGAAGAACCCGGTGGCGGGCACGTTGTCCTGGTGGAACAGCACCGTGCCCTCGTGGTCCGCCAGCTCCACGTACGCACGCACCCGCTTGTGGGCGTCGGCGTCGATGAGCGGACCGACCTGGGTACCCATCTCGCGCGGATGGCCGACGCGCAGCGACCGGGTGGCGCCGACCAGCCTGCCCATCAGCTCGTCGTAGACCGAGTCGACGACGATCAGCCGTGAGCACGCCGAGCACTTCTGGCCGGCGTAGCCGAACGCCGAGTACACGATGGCGGGGACCGCCTGGTCGAGGTCCGCGTCGGCATCGACGACGATGGCGTTCTTGCCGCCCATCTCGGCGATCACGCGTTTGACGTGGCGCTGGCCGGTGCGGTGCACGCCCGCGGCCTCCACGATGCCGAGGCCGACGGCTTTGGAGCCCGTGAAGGCGATGAGCGAGACGTCGGAGTGCTCGACGAGGTACGCACCGACCTCCTCGCCGACGCCCGGCAGGAAGGCGAGCACGCCGTCCGGCAACCCCGACGCCTGCAGAGCAGCAACAAGCCCGGCGGCGACGGCCGGCGTCTGCTCGGCGGGCTTGAAGAGAACGGCGTTGCCCGTGACGAGCGCGGCCACAACCATCCCGGTAGGGATGGCAAGCGGGAAGTTCCACGGGGCGATGACCGTGGCGATGCCCCGGCCCTGATACGACAGCCGATTGGCTTCGCCGGGCGGTGACTCGACGGCACCGCCCGCCCCGAGACGCAGCGCCTGGCGTCCGTAGTACTCGCAGAAGTCGATGGCCTCGCAGACGTCGGCGTCGGCCTCCTTCCACGGTTTGCCGGCCTCGAAGACCTGGAGAGCGGCGAGCTCGTCTTTGCGCGAACGCATCCACTCGGCCGCCCGGAACAGCACGGCGGCCCGGTCGGCGACCGGCGTGCTTGCCCACCGAGGCCACGCCCGCCGCGCCGCGGCGAGAGCGGCGTCGGCGTCGGCGCGTCCGCACGACGCCGACACCGCGACCTCGTGCGTCGTGACCGCCGGGTCCACAGAGATGATCCGCGCCTTGGTGCTCACCGGCCGGCCGTCGATCATCCCGGGTACGTCGACGCCGAACTGCACCCGGTCGACGGCCGCACCGAAGCCCGCCCGTACGGCTGCTCGCCGCCACTCGGCGACGGGCTCGTGGTGGTACTCGCCAGGCGAGGAAGAGTCGGTCGGCGGACGACGCGCCGGCGGCCCCAGCGCCGGCAGCTTGTCAACACGGGGCGGGGCCAGCAGGGCGTCGAGCTCGCGTCCCTCCTTGAAGCGCCGGCGCACGAAGCTCTCGTTCGAGGTGTTCTCGAGCAGGCGCCGCACCAGGTACGCCATGCCCGGCACCAGCTCCCCGACCGGCGCATACACCCGGAGCCGGAACCCGAGGCGGCGCACGGCCGCGTGCACGGCCGGCGCCATCCCGTAGAGCATCTGCAACTCGTAGCCGGAGTCGGGGATGCCGCGCTCCCGGCCGGTGACGACGGCGTAGGCCAGCGACCGCAGGTTGTGGCTCCCGAACGCGGCCCGCACCTCACCGTGGTGGTCGTGCAGCAGGCGCACGCACCGCTCGTAGTTGGCCTCGGTCTCGTCGATGTCCTCGTACACCGGTACCGGCCAGCCCTCGGCCTTGGCGACCACAGTCTCGGTGTCCCAGTAGGCACCCTTCACGAGGCGAACAGTGATCGGCCGCCGCCGCTGCGAGGAGAAGGCGATGAGGTCGGCGAGGTCGTCGCGCGAGTCCTTCAGGTACGCCTGGATCACCGCGCCCGCTTCGAGCGAGGCGAACTCCTCTTCGCCGAGCAGGTCGCGGAACAGCTGCAGGGTGACGTCCTTGGCGTCGTCGTGCTCCATGTCGAAATGGACGTGGGCACCGGCGTCGCGGGCGCGGCGCAGGATCGGTCGCAGACGGGCCTTGGCGTCAGCCAGCGCGTCCTTGCGCGACAGAGGATCGTGGAACGACGTCAGCGCCGTGGGCTTGATGCTCACGTTCACCCTCGGCAGCGGCCCGATGTCGTCACGCTCGAGGTGGTCGTCCGGCGGCCACGCCGCGGTGGCGTCGATCAGGGCGGCGAGCAGCTCGTCGACCCGCCGCGCGTAAGCGTCGGCCTCGCCGTCGGTCACGGTCTTCTCGCCCAGGAGGTCGACGGTGAAGGCGCTGCCCGCCCGCCAGAGACGCTCGAGGCCGTGCACCGCGGCCGCGGGGTCGGCGCCCACGATGAACTGGCGCGCCATCCGCGTGATGTTGCGGCGGGCTACCGACGCGGCGGCCGCCTTGCCGAACGGCAGGTGGTCGGCGACGTCGAGACCGAGGTCGAACGTGCGGGGCACGTCGGCGGTGGAGAAGTATTCGTCGAGGTGGCGCAGCACGTCGGCGTCGCCCGTGGTTGCCGGGAAGACGTCGACGAAGCGGAAGAGCTGCGTCTTGAACGACGGGTGCGACATCGCCCACTCGAGCATGCGCTCGCTCCACCACGAGCTCTGCACGATGTCTGACCGCTCCCCCGCGCCGAGGTCAGCGATGCGGTGAGCGAGGGCGCTCACCTCGGACTCGAGGGCAGACGCCACAGACCCAGCGTACGGCTGGGGCCATGCAATGGGGGTGAGCGGGACCGAACTGGCGTGCGAAGGGTCTACCGGGGGTAATACTTGGGGCGGGCCGCTACCGCCACACGGCGGTGGACCTGGTGCTTGGGGCGAGGGGCGCCAGGCCGCGGCCCGTTGATCACGCCGTGGCGAAGCGTTTCTTGGGCGCCGGGCTGTCGAGCGTGTGGAGGTCGGCCAGGCGGGCGTCGTTCGAGAAGACCTCGACGACCGGCTCGGTGAGTCCCAGGCGCTTCTGCAGCCTTTCGACGTCGGCCACGTGGTTCCACAACACGAACGTGACGACCATGCCCGTGCGGCCGGCACGGGCCGTGCGTCCCGACCGGTGCAGGTACGCCTTCTGGTCCTGGGGCGGCTCGTAGTGGATGACGATGTCGACGTCCTCGACGTGGATGCCGCGGCCGGCGACGTCGGTGGCGACCAGCACCGGCACCTTGCCGGCCGCGAAGTCGGCCAGCGCCTTCTCGCGCGCCGTCTGGCGCAGGTCGCCGTGGATGGCGGCGGCGCGGATGTCCTCGCCCCGCAACTGGGTGACGACCCGGTCGGCCTGGCGCTTGGTCCTCGTGAAGATCAACGTGCGTGCCACACCGCGCGTGATGGCGGCTGCGACCTTCACACGGTCCATCTCGTGCACGGCGAGGAAGCGGTGGTGCATCTCCTCGACGGTCTCGGTGTCGGAGGCCACCTCGTGGCGCACCGGATCCTTCAGGTAGTGGCGCACGAGGCCGCCGACGTCACCGTCGAGGGTGGCCGAGAACAGCAGGGTCTGGCCCCGGTTCTCCAGCCGGCGCAGGATCCACTCCACCTGCGGGAAGAACCCCATGTCGGCCATGCGGTCGGCCTCGTCGACGGCGACCGTCTCCACGCCGGTAACGCTGATGGCGTTGCGGTCGATGAGGTCGATCAGACGGCCGGGCGTGGCGACCACCAGGTGCACGGGCCGCTTCAACGACTTGATCTGACGGTCGAGCTGGGTGCCGCCGTAGAGCGCCATCGTGCGCAGCCCGAGGGCACGGGCCAGCGGCGTCAGCACGTCGACGACCTGACGGGCCAGCTCGCGCGTGGGCACGAGCACGAGGCCGGCGGGCCGGCCCGGCTCGACGTCCGCGGGCGTGCGCTGCAGCATCGGCAGGCCGAAGGCCAGCGTCTTGCCGGAGCCCGTCTTGGCCTTCCCGCACACGTCGCGCCCGGCCAGGCTGTCGCGGACGGTCACTTCTTGAATGGGGAACGGCTCGGTGATGCCTTCGGCTGCCAGGGCGGAAACCAATTCCGCGCGCAAGCCGAGATCGGCAAACGACGTCACTGCATGAACTCCTCAGGTTGTGGGAGGCCTGCCTCGGCAACTCTCCACAAACCTGGGAGGCGGTGAGGTGGGCCTACGAGCCGGACACTCCGACTCTGGCTTTGTATTTGTGCAACGACCGTACCGCACCTCTTGTTCCTGGCACAGCATCGCCCTGTTCCTGGCACAGCATCGCCCTGCCTGGCAGGCTGCGACGGTGGCCATGGCCGAGGTGACGATCGACCTCCTGGACCCGGCCTCCTTCGCCCACGGCCAGCCCCACGGCCAGTTCCGCTGGCTCCGGGACCACGCCCCCGTGTTCCGTCATCCCGAGCCCGACGGCCCCGGATTCTGGGCCGTCACCCGCTACGAGGACGTGCGATCGGTCGGGCGTGACCACGAGACGTTCTCGTCGGTGCCGACGACGATGATCCCCGATCCCGTCGACGGCCTCGGCTTCGGCGACCACCAGATGATGCTGATGTCGGACCCGCCTCACCACACGCGACTGCGCCGGACGATCAACCGCGAGTTCACGCCCCGGGCCGCCGAGCGACTGCGGCCGCGGGTGCGTGAGCTGGCCCGCCGCATCGTCGACGCGGTCATCGAGCGGGGCGAGTGCGACTTCGTCACCGACGTGGCGGGTGAGATGCCCTCGTTCGTCATCGCCGACCTCCTCGGACTCCCCCTCGACGACGGCCGCCGCCTCTATCACCTCACCGAGACGATCCACGCCGCGCCCGAGTCCCAGCCCGAGGGGGCGGCCCTCGGCGCGGTGATCGAGATGTTCAACTACGCCCACGAGGTCGCCGAGGACCGGCGCCGCCATCCCAAGGACGACTTGGCCAGCGTCCTGCTCGCGTCCGACGTCGACGGCGAACCCCTCGACGACATCGACTTCAACCTCTTCTTCATCCTCCTCGTCGACGCGGGCGGCGACACAACGCGGAACCTGGTCGGCGGCGGCCTGGTCGCCCTCTTCGACCATCCCGACGAGCGTCGGCGCCTGCAGGCCGACGTCGAGGGCATGCTGCCGACCGCCATCGAGGAGATGCTGCGCTGGGTCAGCCCCGTGATCTACATGCGGCGCACGGCGACCCGCGGCGTCGAGTTGTCGGGCACCGCGGTCGCGGCCGGTGACAAGGTCGTCATGTACTACGGCTCGGCCAACCGTGACGATCGCGCCTTCGCCCATCCCGACCGTTTCGACGTCGGCCGTCACCCCAACGACCACGTCGCCTTCGGCGGGGGCGGTCCCCACTTCTGCTTGGGCGCCCACCTCGCCCGCATCGAGATCCACGAGCTGCTGAGTGAGGTCTTCACCCGGATGCCCGACGTGGAGCCCGCGGGCCCCGCCGAGTGGCTGCCGTCCAACTTCATCTCGGGACCGAAGCACCTCCCGGTCCGGTTCTCACCAGGGCCGCGTTGACCGGCCCACCGAGACCTCGGTCGCCCGCGCCGAGAGGAAGCACCCAGTACGGGTTCGACGCCTGCCGTCGAAGCAGCTAGTTGAGGTGCCGGCGCGACTCGCCGCCGAGGGCGCGCCGTCTCATCTCTGCCTCGACGGCTCGGCCCAGTGCGGTCAAACGCGTGCTCGCGTCGGGTGCCTGCGCGAGGAATAGCGGCGCCTTGCGGCGTCGACGTTGCTCACGTTCTCGCTCAATACCGACGACGAACGCCGAATATCCCGCCGCCACGGCGGCAGTCAAAACGCCGAGCACGTAGAGAGCTTGCACGTCTGACCTTTCGGTAGCGCTGCCAGCAGCGGCTTCTCCACCACGTTTCGGCGAACATTCAGTCAAGCGGGTCGTCGAGGAGCGCTACAAGCCGGCTCGAAGCTCGTGAGGCGGCGGGCCGGCGCTGCTCGTCGGTTCCGTCAGCGAGAGCGAGGCGATCGCTTTATCCAGTGCGTACCGGACTTGGCGTGTTTGGACTCCTTGCCGTATGCGGCAGACGAACGCCCACCCGCATAGAGCGTTCCGCGGAACGTTTTTGGTCCCCCAAAATCTTCTGCCCAATGTGAGGCAGCAAGGAAGCCGGCACCCTCGCCGAGATCGTGTCTCGGCAACCTGCTCCACCGCGATCATCATATCGAACACACGTTCGATTTTCAAGTAACATCGGGCGTGGCGTGACCATCCGTCCGCTCCCCCGCCGCGTAGGGATCAGGTATGCGACGGCCAGGCCTCATCCTGCTTCGACTCGGCGCCGGCATTGCCCTTGTGTTCGGGGGCGCCCAAGCACTCAGCAGCAATCCGGCGAGCGCGGCGACCGCCGTGACGATCAACGGCGCCGCGGCGTGCTCCGGCACGACGTTCTGCTTCGCGCCGGCGACAGCCAACGTTCCCAGCGGCGACACGGTGACGTGGACAAACCAGTCAGGCGCGGCGCACACCGTCACCCGGTGCGACCCCGCGGCGTGCAGCGGCACTGACGGCGGAACCGGCACCGACCCCGCCTTCGACCTCTCGGTGGCGTCCGCCAA
The DNA here is from genome assembly GCA_035948135.1 of Acidimicrobiales bacterium. Classification (GTDB taxonomy): domain Bacteria; phylum Actinomycetota; class Acidimicrobiia; order Acidimicrobiales; family AC-14; genus CADDZP01. Next base: position 6,700 of record DASZJL010000202.1, read on the forward strand.
TGGCTCGACCGCCAACCAGACGTTCAACGGCGCCGGTACGTACAACTACTACTGCAAGATCCACGGCTTCGCCGTCATGCACGGCACCATCACCGTGCAGGGCCAGGCCGCGCCGACGACAACTGTCGGTCCGGGCGCGACCACGACCACCGCGCCCGCGGCGGCGCCCGCCGCGGGCAGCACCACGACGACGCCGCCGGCGTCGACGCCCGCGCCCGCCGTCGCAGGTCAGGTCAACTTCACGGGTTGAGCGCCGGCGACGGCGAGGCGCTCGTGGAGCTCGCCACCGCCACTCGGTTGCGGCCGCCGTGCTTGGCTTCATAAAGAGCGCTGTCGGCGGCCTGCACCAGCTCGTCGGGTGACGACCCTTCAGGTGCGACCGTGGCCACGCCAACCGACGTGGTCACGCCTTCGGCCGCCATCCGGCGCTCGATAGCGGCGCGCAGCCGCTCGGCGGCCTCGGTTGCGCCCTCGAGGTCGGTCTCCCTGCAGAGCACCGCCAGCTCTTCGCCGCCGAACCGGTAGGCCGTGTCGCTCTCGCGCATGGAGTCGGAGAGCACCTTGGCCACCATCTCCAGCGCCTCGTCGCCCCGCTGGTGACCGTAACGGTCGTTGAACCGCTTGAAGTGGTCGACGTCGAGCATCAGGAACGACAGCGGCCGCCCGTACCGGTTGGCGCGGTAGCACTCCGACTCGAGGTCAGCATCGAGGCGCCGCCGATTGAAGAGGCGGGTCAGGGCGTCGGTCTGGCTCAACTGCTCCGTCCGCTCGTGGAGACGGGCCGCCTCGACTGCCGTCGCCGCTTGGGATGCGAGCGTCTCCAGCACCTCGACTTCCATGGAGGACAGATCGGTAGGGGTGTCGAGGAAGCATTTGAGGACGCCGGTGACGCGGGCGCCGACGACCATCGGCACGGCCACGCCGGTGACGGGCGTGCCCGGCTGCAGACTGCTCCGGAACACGTCGTCGCGTCCCCGCGTCATCGTCCGGCCGTACTTGGCCGCTTGGCCCACCAGGTCGCGGCCCAGCTCGATGTCGGGGGGCGGACCGTCATCGTCGCCCTCCGCGGTCGAGTCGTACGCTGCGTTGAGGCGGGTCTCGGCGTCGTCGAGGAGCCAGATCACGACCCTGCTGAACGGGCCGAGCGACAAGGTGCTCGTTCCTACCGCCCGCAGCACGTAGGTGAGGTTCAAGCTCCCGGCGACTTCGCGCGACATGGTGAGCACCCGATCGAGACGCGCCGCCTGCTCGGCTAGCTGAGCCTGATGGGCGTCGCTGGCGGCCCGGGCATCGGCCAGGGACTCGGTCATCGCCGCCAAACCGCTGCCGATGACACGCAGTTCCTGCGGCCCCCCGGCGGTCGCACGGGCGTCGAGGTCGCCGTCGCGGATCCGGGCCATGGTGTCGACGATGTCGGCCACGGGCATGACGACGGCCCCTTGCAAGGCCTGCTGTTGGCGCCGCGCCAGGATCGCGGTGCCCACGAGCACCAACAGGTCGAGCGCGGCACCGACGCCGATGGCGAGACCCTCGCGCGTCACGGCGGTCTCGCGCCGACTGTCGACGGCAGCGATCAGACGCCCGTGCTTGACCCGGTACCCGTCGAAGAGCGTCTTGCCCCGGGCGACGAATGCCGAGAGCTGCGCCGAACCTGGGCTCCCCTGCTGGTCGTTCACGGCGGGCATCGCCCACTGGTCCAACCACGCCTGCTCGGCCAGCCGGCGGTCGATCACCAGGTGGGTCAACCCGCGGTCGGCGCCGGTGTCGCTGATGAGCGTCGCTTCCTCGCGTCGCAGCGTCTGCTCACCGTTCAAGTAGGGCGCCAGATACTCACGCTGGCCGCTGAGGAGGTACCCGCGCACGCCGGTCTCCTCGTCGATCATCGCCGCGTGGGCCAACCCGGCCGCCCCGCCGGCGTCGAGATACCGCTGGGCGTCGGGTCGGGCCCTGAGAAACACGTAGGCGAACACCCCCGCCGACACCAGAGCGGTGATGCCGATGCCGATGAGCACGATCGTGAAGGCGCGCCGAAGCCGCCACGCCAGGCTGTCACCCGGAGTGGCGGGAACTTCCGCTCGAGACCCCCCCAGCATCTCGTCCACTAAGCCCCAAGTGTACGGATCAGCGCAAGGGGGGTGGCGCTCCCCGCTCTAGTCGCCTCGTGAACGCTTGCGGCGCTTGCCTTCGTGCATCGCCTGGACGCGCGCCACCGGGACGGCGTGGCCCTCGGCGACCAGCTCGGCGCTCAAGCGTTGTGCAGTCGGCATCTGCTCGGCCCAAGGGTCGCGCCGGCCGAGCACATCGAGGGCGGTGTGCACGGTGAAATCGGTGGGGCGCACATCGTCGAGGTCGTCCCAGCCCACTGGGAACGAGACCGGCGTACCCGGGCGCGCTCGCGGGCTGTAGGCCGAGACGACCGTTGCTCCGCCGGCGCGGGTCGAGTCGATGAAGACCTTGCCTTCCCGGTCCTCCTTCATGAAGGCGGTCGTCGCCACCGCGGGATCGAGGCTCTCGGCGCGCATCGCGATGGCCCTGGTCGCGGCCGATGCGTCTTCGGGGGCCGTCGTGTCGACGATGGGGACGAACACGTGCACACCCTTGGCACCGCTGGTCTTCACTGCGCCCTCGAGGCCGACGTCGCTGAGCACCTCGCGTACGAGGTGGGCGGCGCGCACGGCCATGGGGAAGGCGTCGGGCGCGGGCGGGTCGAGGTCGAGGACGAGATAGGTGCCGCGGTCCTCCGCATCGATCCGGAAGAGCGTGGGGTGGTACTCCACGGCCCGCTGGTTGGCGAACCAGAGCAGGGTGCGGCGGTCGTTGCACAAGGCGTAGGAGACCTCGCGCTTGGACGTCTCGGCCCACATGCTCACCGTCCGCACCCACGACGGCGTGTACTTGGGCACGTTCTTCTGCATGAACGCTTCCTGGCCGCGATGGACCCGGATCACCGACAGCGGGCGGTCCCGCAACTCGGGCAGGATCCGGTCGCGCACGCCGTCGAGATACTCGACCAGGTCCCCCTTGGTCGCCTCGGCACCGTCGAAGAGCGACTGGTCGAGATTGGTGAACGAGACGCCGTCCCTGGTCTCGGCGTCGTCGGCCACAGGTCGACGCTAGCGACCGGATTAATACAGCCGGCCCTTGCCGAACCGCTTCGACGCGCCCTGCCTGGTCATCCCCAGGATCTCGGCGATCTCGTCCCACGTGATTCCGGACGACCGACCCAACGAAACCGTGTCCTCGAGCTCGCCCTGGGCGGCACTCAGCGCATCGGCGGCGGCGCGCAACCGGCTTCGTGCTCGCGCCCGCACGGCCTCGGTCTCTTCTGGCCGCGACCCCGCCTCGTTCGGCCGGTCCTTCACGTCGTCATTACGCGACGAGGCCGGGGACGGATCGACGAGGTCCACCCTCGTCTCTGGCGGAAATCCGTGTACGAGCCTGCGCAACGAGCCCTCGACGTGATGCGCCTGCCGCTGGGCTGTGGCCACGAGGCCGCGATAGCGGTCCTCTCCGATGGTGACGAGGCGCTCGTTCAGGACGTCGAGCACGCCGGCGATCCCGCCGATCGACGCCATGAGGCCGTGGGCCCACACCGCGGCGTTCCCGTCGGGCGGGTCGAGCGACGGCAGCTCGGGCGCCGGCCCCGGGAGCTCGAGAAGCTCGGACATCGGCATCGGCTGGTAGTCGATCGGGCCGTGCGGCAGTGGGGCCGGGCGGGCGAGCGCGTAGCCCTGGGCCCGATGGATGCCGGCGCGGCGCAGAGCGAGGATCTCCTCGTGGGTCTCCACCCCTTCGGCGACGACGGTCGCACCGAGCTCGCCCGCGAAGATCACCAGCGCCGTCGCCAACGCCCGCCTGGCGGTGTCCGAATCGACGTCCTGGGTGATCGAGCGGTCCATCTTGATCACGTCGGGCCGGAGCCGCAGGACGTGGCGAAACGTGGCGTAGCCGGCACCGGCATCGTCGACGGCGAGCCGGATGCCGCTCGCCCTGATCGCCGTCAGCAGCTCCTCGGCCTTTTCGTAGTCCGTGATTCGCGCGTGCTCGGTGACCTCCACGATGAGGCGCTCGGCGGGTACGTCCGGTGCCAGCAAGACGTCGCCCATTCGCTCATCGAGCAGCGTCGACGGCGAGAGGTTGAGCGAGATGTAGCCCGACGGGATCTCTCGAACGTGCGTCAGCGCCATGTCGATGATTGCCAGATCGAGCTCGGCCGCGAGGCCGAGGCGCTCTGACTCCTTGAAGCGCCACTCGGGCGACGCCCCGTCGTCGAAGCGGCAGAGAGCTTCGACGCCGGCGACGTTGCCGGTGTCCAGGTGGACGATCGGCTGGTAGACGAGCCCGAACGCCCGACGAGCGATCACGTCCGCGATCACGTCGGCGCCACTCGCCGCTCGAGGTCCCCGGGAGCCACTCCGCGCGACCTTGTCCGACCTCGACCGAGGACTCACAGCACTGTCGATGTCGTCAACGGATTTGCGTCACGGCTTCTACGAATTCACCCAGCGCTCGCTCATGGTGGGAGCCGCACGCGCCTCGGTCAAGGACATCCCCTCAAATCCCCCGAAAACCCTCTACAGCCGGTACAGGGGTACTCGGGGTTGCGTGTGGCGTTTTCCGCCGGCGGCTGCAGTTGAGCCGCGGTTATCGGAGTGCCGGCGCGATCTGTTCGATGAACAGGTCGCAGGTGTCCTTTCGCCGCTGCATCCCCCCAAGGGTGAAGTCGGGGACGATGAATTCGTCGAGGCCTACGTCTCGGTAGCGGCCCATGATGTCGACCACCTCCTCGGGAGTGCCGATGACGCTGACACGACCGGCGTCGCCCTCCCGTTTGGTCGCCAGCCAACTCTCGTCCTCGGAAAGGAAGAGCAGGGCCTGCGTGGAGACCCGAATCGAAGCGGGATCACGCTCAAGCGCGGCGCAGTGCTCGTGCAGGACTGCGACCTTGTGGGCGAGCACCTCGGGCGTGGTCCACGCGTTCCACTCGTCCGCGTACTCCGCCGCGATGCGCATGGTGCGCTTCTCGCCGCCGCCGCCGATCAGAAGGGGAAGGCGGTCCTGCAGAGGTGCGGGCTGGTTCGGCGCATCGGCGAGGCGGAAGTACTCCCCCGCGAACGTCGTGCGCTTCTCGCGCAAGAGCGAGGACACGACCTCGCACGCCTCCTCGAACCGGTCCAAGCGCTGTCGCACCGTGCCGAGCTCGATGCCGTAGGCGGCGTGTTCGTTCTCCTGCCATCCCGCGCCGAGCCCCAGGAGCAGACGGCCTCCACTGATGTTGTCGACCGCGGCCGCGATGTTGGCGAGCACGGCCGGGTGCCGGTACGTGACGCTGGTGACGAGCGGCGCCAGCCGAACCCGCGGCACTGACGCAGCCAGGGCGGCGATGACCGACCAGCACTCGAGCGTGTCCCCGTCGACCGGCGCGGCCTCGGGGCCGTTGGGCATGAAGTGATCGGCGAAGTACACGCCGTCCCAACCCGTCGACTCACAATGCCGCGCGAGCTCGACGATCTCGTCCCAGGTCCGGTTCGGCGAAGGCCAAACGCTGAAGCGCACGGGCCGACGCTACGCGCGCCCGCGCTCCTCGAGGTGGGTCGCAAGTCGTTTTCCGTTAGTCGCCGCTCGGGTCTACGGTCGCCACCGTGGTCCGCACGCTCGTGCCCGAGCAGATCGCCGACGCGCTCGGTCGTGCGATCGCACTGGCATCGGATCTCCGCGAAACCGCACCGGAAGCCGCCGACCGGCTGACGAGCTCGGTGGTCCGCCCGCTCCGTGACGCGTTGGCCAAGGCCGCCACTGGCGAACGCGCAGAGAGTGCGCGAGGCGATGGCGACCCCGTCGAGCGCGCCGTCGCCCTCGCCACGCGCCTGACCGAGTTGCGGGCCGGCGAGAGTCCGCCGTGGCCCCTCGTCGAGGCCGCGGCCGCCGCGCAAGACATCGCCCTGCAGCTGGCACCGGACGGCGACCGGGCCGCCTTGCACGCAACCCTGGCCGAGCTGCAGCGCGAGCTCGCGTCCGGCATCAGCGTGGCGCCCGACGGGCCCTACCTCGTTACGAATGCCGCCGACCTGCGTACCTACCTGGGCCAACCGATCGAGGCGCGGCCACAGATGGCGCTGTGCCGGTGCGGCGGGTCGGCGCGCAAGCCCTTCTGTGACGGCACGCACGCCGCCATCGGCTTCAGCGGCGCCAAGGACCCCGACCGCGTCCCCGACCGGCGCGACGTCTATGACGGCGCGGAGATCACGGTCCTCGACAACCGGGGCATCTGCGCCCACTCCGGCTACTGCACCGATCGCCTAGGCGCGGTGTTCCACGCCGGCGGGGAACCCTTCGTCACGGCGGACGGGGCGCCGCCCGACGCCATCATCCGCGCCGTCCGCGACTGCCCGTCGGGCGCGCTCAGCTTTGGCGTCGCCGGTCAGGAAGAGCGCGACTACGTCGACCAGACGCGGGCACCGGCCATCGAGGTCTCACTCGACGGCCCGTACCGAATCACCGGCGGGATCACCCTGGTCGACGAATCTGGCGCCCGCGTCGAGCGCGCCGAAGGTGCATCCCTCGAGCACTACAGCCTGTGCCGCTGTGGGCAGTCCCAGAACAAGCCGTTCTGCTCCGGCCGCCACTGGTACGTGGGCTTCAAGGATCCGCCTCGGGCGACGGCCGAGAAGAGCACGTCTGGCGAAGAGACCGTCGTCCTGCCCGGCGTCGACGAGCCCGTCTACTTCGACGAGCACGTCAAGGCGTTGTTCCGCTCGCTCGACCGTGACGCGATGACGTGGGCCTTCGATCTGTGGTCCTACGACGACGTGGCCGCCAACGCGGAGGGCATCCTGCAGCGAGTGCGCGCCGGCACGATGCCATGCGACAGCGCGTGGCCGGCCGAGAAGGTGAACGTGTTCGCCCGCTGGGTCGACAACGGCACGCCACAGTCGGCGGAACGTCCGACGGCGGCCTCGCCGGCGGCCCCGGCGACGAGCCAGGAGCCGATCGGCGGCCGGCTCGGCAACCTGGTCAACCTTCGTAGCGACTCACCCGAAGGCGACCGGCCCCTCGTCATCGAGCACCGCGAGCCGCTGATCTACATGCTTTGCTCGGCGGCCGAGCTCGAGCACGCCCTCATGTGCGAGTACCTCTTCGCCGCCTTCACCTTGAAGCGCTCGGTGGACGAGGGCCTGACCGCCGACCAGTTAGCCGCGGTCGAGCGGTGGCGCCACGCGCTGCTGCTCGTGGCCAAGCAGGAGATGCTGCACCTGGCCATCAACTGCAACCTCGTCAATTCGCTCGGCGCCAGTCCCCATCTCTCGCGGCCCAACCTCCCCCAGCCGGCCAAGCACTATCCCCCGGGCGTCGTCCTCACCCTGCTCCCATTCGGCGAGACGGCGCTACGGCACTTCATCTACCTCGAGCGCCCCGAAGGGATGGACTTCGACGACGCCGAGGGCCTGGC